>JAYTGR010000127.1:0-7058 GCA_043733205.1 Chthonomonadaceae bacterium | reverse complement strand
AGTGAATCCCCAGGCTTTTAACCTGACATCTTGAATATTCAAGAAGAGGACCTATTACAGGGCATCGTTGCCACACAAGCGAACACGTGCTGCTTGCGACTATCTAAATTGCATTATAGTGTGTTTATTCCCGTTTGTCAAGCCGGAACAGGGAAATTTTAGAAAAGGATTGAAAATAGAGAGTTCTGTCCGTGCCGTTGGCCCATTCCGAGTGGCTGCGGGTTAACCGATAAGAGCCTGAGCAGGCTGCTTATGCTGCCACCAGAGCAGTCCGCTCCGCTCCAGCAGACGTCCTACTTCACAGAGCGGCAGACCGACGACGTTGTAGAAGTCGCCGTGAAAGCTTTCGATAAAAGGGGCGGCATGGCCCTGAGCGCCGTAGGCTCCGGCTTTATCGAGCGGTTCCCCGGTGGCCACATAGTCCGCGATCATGGTCTCGGAGAGCGCACGAAACCGCACCTCGGTCCGCACTGCCGTACACAGCGGTGCGGTCAGGCTGCCATCGGGCAGAGTACGAAACAGAGCTACGCCGGTATGAACGGTATGGACGGCCCCGGAGAGCAGGCGCAGCATACGGCAGGCATCGGAGGCATCGACAGGTTTGCCGAGCGGCGCTCCGACCGCGTCTGCAGAGAGACTTACCAGCGTATCGGCGCCAAGTACGAGGGCGTCCGGTTCGTGCAGCGCCACCGCATAGGCTTTATTACGCGCCAGGTCCGTGACCAGGGCAGGCAGATCGACAGGATGGGGCGGCGGAGGGGGCTCCTCATAGGAGCTGGGCACGACCGTGAACGGCAGGCCAAAGAGGCTCATAAGCTCCCGGCGGCGCGGCGACATCGAAGCCAAAATCAAGCGTGGAGTGTGAGTCATATTGTCATATCAGGTCGGCGGCGGTGATGATGCTCTGAGCGATTTCACGCATCTTCTTGTTCTGGTTGCGGGCCTGGAAGTGGATGCGCTTGAACGCTTCCTCTTCACTCATGCCATGCCGATCCATCAGGATACCCTTGGCACGTTCGAGCAGCTTGCGGGTTTCCAGAGTGTCCTTCAGGCTGTCGATCTCCTTTTGCTGATCGTTTATCTGGCGAAAACGCCCGACCGCCATCTGAAGCGCCGGGGCAAGGTCTTCTTTGCGAAAGGGCTTCATCAGATAGGCCAGCGCGCCGGTCGCACTGGCGTCTTCGATAAGTTCCGCTTCATTGAATGCGCTGAGAAATAGAATGGCGCACGGCGTCTCATTCAGTATGGTGCGCGCTGCCTCGATGCCGTCGATAAGCGGCATCTTAATGTCCATAATGATAACGTCGGGACGATGGATGCGGGCGGCTTCGATCGCCTGTGCGCCGTCACCCGCCTCTGCCACGACATGATGGCCCAGTTTTTCCAGACGTGCCCGGATCAGAGTACGGGTCAATGGCTCGTCTTCCGCGATAACGACCCTGAGTGCTTCCATAGATGCGCTTACTCCCCGTTCTCCCGGCAGCCGCAAGACGGCGTTATGTCAACGCCATCTCCCGGAAGCTGCTCCGCTCCGTCCTCAACGGGAAGGAGTGTATTGGGCCAGCCTGCCGAAAATGCCACGGCACAGCTGCCGCTGACTCATGGTTCACCGGCAGCACAGCCGATTCCTGCGGTGCTGCCGGATTCCAATTACGCAGACGGGAACTTTAGAGAGCCTTATAAATTCCTGGAGTCAGCGCTTTGCCCGCACTCTAAGCGCTCTTATCGGAAGCATTCGGCTCGCCGGATGCCCGCTTCTGCCCACGCACCTTTCCTCCCCTGCTTCCGATCTGTGCCATGTGCTCCCGGTTGCTGGAGACGGTTTTCCCGCCCCTGCTTCCGATCTCCGCCATGTGCTCCCGGTTGCGGGAAACCGCCGTGCCGCCTTTGCGGCCGGCACGTGCATGCCCCTCCGAGTCCCCATGCCAGCCACGGCCTCCTGCGCCTGTCTCTGCATCGTTATCCTGAGAAACCGTGTCCTGCGGTTTCGTTTGTTCCTGTGCCATTCGTCTCTCTCCTCACTGAAGCTGCCGTTCCGCCGCCCCGAAATCCTATGTCCAGAAACCCTATCCCGGAATACGCCCTATCTTAGAAGACAAATGACGCAGGGCTGGGTCTGCGAGCGGTTTCAGATTCAGTTTTTACTATTTTTAATTTTTAGGATAGGTAAACGAGGCCGAAACCTCTTTGTGCATGGACGGTACCGACCTTTGCTGAGTTCCTGAAATGTAGGCAGGAGGGAGCAGAAGGTTCCAGATTGGGCCGGCATGTCGGCTTCTTTGCGTCTGCGCACAAGAGAAACCCAGGATCGGATAGGAAACGGAGGCGGCCGCGACGAATGGGGAGGTTATGAAGAGGACAGCGGCGGATACAGTAGGAGTCGATGTCGGGGGCACCTTTACCGACTTCGTATTTATCGATAGAGCGGGACAGGTCGTGGTGCAGAAGTGGGCTTCGACGCCAGACGACCCCTCTCTGAGTATTCTGCAGGGGCTGCGGATGGCACAGGAGAACGGCCTGCTCGCCGACCGCTTTACGCTTATCCACGGCACGACCGTCGCGACGAACGCGCTTCTGGAGAGGCGCGGCGCGCGGACGGCCTTGATCACGACAGAGGGCTTTCGCGATGTCCTGGAGATCGGACGTCAGACCCGCGACAATCTTTATGTGTTCCATCCCACCCGCACGCCTCCGCTCCTGCCGCAAGAGCAGCGCCATGAAGCGGCAGAACGGATAGACTGGCGCGGACAGGTGATCGCTCCGCTGGACGAGGCGGCAGCTGCAGCGCTGCTGAAACGGCTGACGCAGGAGGGGATCGAGTCGCTGGCCGTCTGTTTTCTGTTCTCCTATCTGAACCCGGCGCATGAACGGCGTGTCGGGGAGATAGCGCGGGCCTGCGGGCTGTCGGTTTCGCTCTCCTGCGACATTGCGCCGGAACCGCGTGAGTTCGAACGCTCCGCGACCACGGTGGCAAACGCCTTCGTTGCACCGGTCATGGCTCGCTATCTGGAACGCCTGGCCGAGCGTTCCCGGTCCCTGGGCGCCTCGGCCCTGCGAATTATGCAGTCGAACGGCGGCGCGCTGTCGGCGCGGGAGGCCGGAGAGCAGGCGATCAAGACCGTTCTTTCCGGTCCGGCAGGCGGCGTGGTCGCTGCAGGGAAGATCGGCATGGAGGCAGGTTTCGCACGGCTTCTGACGTTCGATATGGGCGGCACAAGCACCGATGTAGCGCTGGTGCTGGACGGTCAGTGTCCGACGGTGACGACCGGGCAGACCGCCGGGTTTCCGCTGCGCACCCCGATGCTCGACATTCATACCGTCGGGGCGGGCGGAGGCTCGCTGGCACGGATCGATGCGGCGGGCAGTCTGCGCGTGGGTCCGCAGAGCGCCGGAGCGGATCCGGGGCCGGTGGCATACGGCCGAGGCACAGCGCTCACGGTAACAGACGCGAATGTGCTGCTGGGCCGTCTGCCCGCCGATGCCCTCCTTGGCGGCAGAATGGCTCTGGATGCCGCGCCGGTGCGTCGGCATTTCGAAGCGCTGGCGGCACGGTTAGGCACCGATGCCGAACAGGCCGCGCTTGGGGTGATCGAGGTCGCGAATGCGGCGATGGCCCGGGCGCTGCGTCATATTTCGGTGGAGCGCGGCTATGATCCCGCCGATTTTGCGCTGCTAAGTTTTGGCGGGGCGGGCGGACTGCACGCCTGCGCGCTGGCGGAGGCCCTGGGAATGCGCTCTGTCGTGATTCCACGCTTCCCCGGCGCATTTTCGGCGTTCGGGCTGGCGCTGGCGGAGACGCGCCGGGAGTTCGCGCTGCCGCTCTCCACGGCCGAGATGCGGCTGGCCGAAACGCCGGAAACCCGGGACTCGCTGGAAGCGCGGTTCGCGAGCCTGGAGGCGCAGGCGGCCGCCGTGTCGGCGCGGGACGACGCGACACCGACAACGATCACCCGCCTGCTCGACCTGCGCTACACCGGGCAGGCGTTCGACCTGCGTGTTCCTGTTGCAGGCCGGAATAACATCCGCGCCACTCTGTCCGCCTTTCACCGGGCACATAAGGCGCGCTACGGTTACTCCGACCCGCGCGAAGCTGTAGAAGCGGTGGCACTGCGCATCGTGATCGTCGGCAGGAACACGCGCTCGGCGCTGACGGCAGAGCTGCCGCCGGAACCCGGCGAATCCGCCGGAATGACCGCGCTCTACGACGCGACGAGCTGGCGGGAAGCCCCTCTGTTTCTGCGCGAGACGCTGGCCGTCGGACAGCATATCGCGGGGCCTGCTGTCGTGCTGCAGTCCGACGCGACCACCTTCATCGCTCCCGATTGGCAGGCGACTGTCGATCGGCAAGGCAATCTGATTCTCGAACGCGATCCGATTTACGCGAAGGAGCACAAGTAAGAATGAACAACGGCGACGTGCCGACGCTTCTGCTGACGATCGCTTACGACAGCGGGATGGATGAGCGGATTATGGAGACCCTGCAGGAGGTCGGCGTGACGGGCTGGACCAAGACCTTCGATGCGCACGGATCCGGTGGGGCCGGCCCCAAACTGAACTCTCCTGTCTTTCCTGGAAGTGTCTGCCTGCTCTCTCTGCTGCTGTCGGAAGCGGAAACTCAGCGGGTCGCCGCAGCCCTGCATGCCCTGCAGGGAACCTACCGCCGCAACCCCGGCCTTACGATGTGGACGACGCCAGCCCAGCTCTTGTGAACCGTCGAAGGGAGGAATACAACGGAAGCAGAGACAGACCGTTAGCATTGTGCGCGCTCATCCCCCCGTCAACCCGTTTGCCTTTTGTGCGCGAGGAGAGACAGATGACTGCGATATATTCACGCCAACCTTCCGTAAGCCGGAAGAGGGTGGTCGGACAACTGTTGTTTGTCGGTGTTCTGTTGCTGCTCGCACGCTTTTTATGGCTGCGCAGCCAGCTCGAACGCCTGACAATAGGGCCAGCCGCGAGTTCTAAGGTCTCCGGCGATAACATCTACATGTTTGCTGGACAGAGCCCCACGGATCAGAATCCCACCGAGCAGACGGTAAGCGCTCTCCAGGTTCGATCGATGCATGATGGTCGATTACGGGTGCTCGACCGAGCGGACGCCGCTTCCACGCCAGCCTGCGGTCTTCTATGCCCGTGCCTCCGACGGTTCCGTGCGCTCACTGGGAACCCTGACAAAAACGAATCAAGGCGTGGAACGTATCGCAGAGACTGACAAACGTCTCTACTGGGCTGTTCCCGATCCTGCCGCAAACTCGCAGGAGCCTTTTCAGTGTGTGTTGATGAGCGCCAACGATGACGGCACGGATATTCGCGAAGTCTGCGCCCAGCGGGATAAGCATCCGATAGAGAGCATGGCGCTCCACGCGTACAGGGGCAGCCTGTACTGCTGTCTTACCGAAGTGCCGACCATCACCAAAGACGGTACCTTACGCCAGCAGTACCTCTGTCGTTTGCATCCGGAGCGATCCGATCCCCTGGAGACCCTGTATAAGCTGCCGGGTAAATCCCGGATCGACCAGTTCGACGGAGGTTACCTTTACTTTAACTGGAGTGAGACGAAGCGGAGCGTGTGGGCGACCGTGACGAACGACAATGTGGGTATGGACTACAAGGATGTGTTCTGCCGCGTCTCCCTGGACCGATGAAAAAGCCGTTAATGGAATTGAGCTCATATCTCAGAGAACAGCAGGCAATTAGAGAATACGTTTGTATCATATAAGGAGGGGGCGAATGGCGGTAAGGCTCGGGATCGATCTCCTGGCAGGGGAAGAGTTCAAGGAACTGCAGGGACAGAGAATAGGGTTGGTTACCAACCATACCGGCCTGGATACGTTCGGAATGCCGACTGCGGATCTTCTGCATGCAGTATCGGGTGCCGCTCTTGTCGCTCTCTTTGGGCCGGAGCACGGCATCCGGGGGGCGCTGGACGAGCACGTCCCCGATGGCATGGATGAGGCGACTGGCCTGCCCGTCTACAGCCTCTACGGAACACGCACTCGGCCGACGGCCGAACAGCTGGCAGAACTGGATACGCTGGTGTTCGATGTTCAGGACATCGGGGTGCGCTTCTACACTTATATAAGCACTCTGCTGCACTGTATGGAGGCCGCTGCGGACAAGGGACTGCGCTTTGTCGTGCTGGATCGTCCCAACCCGCTGGGAGGTCTGGTGACGGAGGGGCCGACCGCAGACGCGGATCGTCTCGATTTCATCGCCTGTCATCCGATTCCCGTGCGGCATGGGCTCACAGCAGGAGAGATGGCGCGGCTGTTTACGGCGGAAAAACGGCTCGATCTCGATCTGAAAGTCGTCGCGATCGAGGGATGGCAGCGCGGCGACCTGTGGGATGCGACAGGACTGACCTGGGTGAATCCCTCCCCGAATATGCGTTCGCTGACGCAGGCGCTGCTCTATCCCGGCATCGGGCTGCTGGAGTTCACCAATGTCTCGGTCGGGCGCGGCACGGATACGCCGTTCGAGGTCGTGGGCGCGCCGTGGATCGCGGAGCGCGAACTGGCGGCGCACCTGAATGCGCAGGATCTGCCCGGTGTGCGCTTTGTGCCGGTTCGTTTCACCCCGACGGCGCGCGTACACGAGGGAACACGCTGCGGCGGCATCAATCTCATCGTGACGCATCGGGAACAGTTTGTGCCGGTAACGACCGGTCTGGCCGTCGCGACAGCCTTACAGACGCTCTTTCCGGAGGCATGGGAAGCGGCGCACTACGACCGTTTGCTCGTCAATCGGGCTGCCTTCACCGCCTTCCGGAAAGGGGCATCCGCCCAGGAACTGGCCTCCTCCTGGCAGGCCGATCTGGCACAGTTTGCGGAACGCAGTGAGGCGCACAGGCTCTATTAGGACGGAAAAGAAGACGCATGTCACACGAATACGATGTTCTGGTCTATGGAACGGTCTGTCTAGATGTTTTATGGCGTGTTGCGGCTCTGCCGCCGCCCGGCGGCTATGTGGATATTCTGGAGGAGCGGCGGGAGATAGGGGGCGAAGCCGCGAATACGGCCATCGCACTGGCCCGCTGGGGCGTTCGGGTTGCGCTGGTC
>JAYTGR010000126.1:0-2512 GCA_043733205.1 Chthonomonadaceae bacterium | reverse complement strand
GGAAGCCGACTTCACGCACTGCGATCTCCGCGACAATCTGCTCGGCCCCGCCCATATCGAGCCGCCATGCCGCATCGTCAACACGGAATCGATTTTCTGACCAGACGACAGCAGCCCCTCTTCCTGACTTGGAAGAGGGGCTGCATACGGATCACGCGGGTTTAGTGCCGGGCGGCGGCGGCCTGTTTCGAGCCGGACATCAGGCTGATCAGGTCGGCGAGGATGTGCTCGCTCTCTGTCAGCGTTGTGTCGATTACCGGGAGCCCCTCGGTGTCAGGGGTCGCGAGCGGATCTTCCTCACTGCTGCGCACCGGCTTTTTGGCCTGCGCCTTCAGATCGACGGCAGGGGGCAGGCCGGGCGTATCGGCGTTGCTCAAGGTGATCAGATAGTCCTTCTCTTTCGAGGAAGGCCGGGCGAGCAGTTCCGTTCTGCGCTTTTTGAGGCGCGCGGTTGCGTCCGCCTTCTCTTTGGTGCGCTGCCCCTCGTTGAGAGAGTAGGTCTTCTGCGCCATGACTTTCCGGAAGCGCACGATCTCTTCCTTGAGGTAGGCGAAATCCGGGTCCGAGGCGATACGGGCGTCCGAACGGCGCTTCAGTTCCGCCAGATAGGGCTGGACCATATTCACCTTCTCGAACGACGAGGTCGGCACGGTATCCCAGGGCATCGCGTTGTCGAGCGACTTCTCGCCCACGTCGATGTAGTCGGTCAGCGAGGGCAGAACGATGTCGGAAGGCACACCGCGCAGCTGGGTGGAAGCGCCGCTGGCCCGGTAGAACTTCTGGATCGTCAGTTTGAGTGCGCCGGGATCGCCCTTGAGCGCGATGCCGTTGCTGGACATCAGGTCGCCGAGCGGCAGGACGGTCTGAACGCTGCCCTTCCCGAACGTTGCGGTGTCGCCGATGATCAGAGCGCGTCCGTAGTCCTGCAGTGCGCCCGCCAGGATCTCCGAAGCGGAGGCGCTGAGGCGGCTGGTCAGAAGGATCAGCGGGCCGTTGTAGAGGACGCCGCTTTCGTGGCTGTCGTCGACCTGCACGGTGCCGGCGGAGTCTTTGACCTGGACGACAGGGCCGGGCTTGACGAACAGGCCGGTCAGTCGGATGACCTCCTGCAGCGAGCCGCCGGGATTGCGGCGCAGGTCGAGGACCAGGCCCTGAATGTTCTCGGTTTTCAGTTTCTTGATCAGTTTGGCCACATCTGCGGTGGTGCTCTTGGCTTTGGTGCCTCCGGTGGCTTCGCTGGCGTAGAAGGAAGGCAGATCGATCATCCCAAGGCGCAGGTTCTTGCCGTCACTGGCGGGCATATCGATGACCTTGCCTTTGGCTTCGGAATCCGACAGTTTGATCTCGTCACGCGTCAGGGCAACGACTTTGTGGACGGAGGTGTCGGGCGCATCGGCGGGAATGACCGTCAGGCGCACTTCGGTCCCCTTCTGGCCGCGAATAATCTCGACGATCTTGTCGATCTTCATGTCCACGACATCGACCGGCTCTTTGGCGCCCTGCGCGACGGCAACGATCTTATCGCCGACTTTGAGCTTGCCGCTCTTGACTGCGGGTCCGCCGGGGGTCAGTTCGATGATCTTGCAGTAGCCGTCGTCCGACTGCAGCAGCGCTCCGATCCCGAAGAGCGAGAGGCGCATCTGGATATTGAAGCTCTCCATCGCGGACTTGCCCATGTAGTCGGAGTGCGGGTCATAGGCATGCGCCAGCGCATTCAGATACATTTCGAATACATCGTCGGACGCGTAGTCGTGATAGGTTTTCGCCAGACGATTGTAGCGGCGCGTCAGGGTCGAAACGATCTCATCCGGCTTTTTCTTGTTCAGTTTTTCCTGCAGGTATTCGTAACGCAGATATTCGCGCCACTGCACCTCCTGCTCGTTCGCATCTTTCGGGTACGGCGCGGTCTTGCGGTCGAGCGCGATCGTGTCCGGGGTGTCGAACGCAAATTTTTCCGTCTTCAGCAGATTGGTGGCGTAGGCGACATGCTCATCGACGCGCTTCAGCAGACGCGAAAAGATCACGTTGGCGGGCGCAGTGTCTCCGTCGCGCAGCATCTTGCCGAGCGTAGGCCGCCAGATGTCGAACTCTTTCAGATCGGTTGCCACGAAATAGAAGTGCCGTGGATCGAGGCTGTTCAGATACTCGTCCAGAAACTTGCCGGAGATCTCCGCGTCGAGCGGGTGTTTGAGATAGTGACTTCGGGAGAACAGCTGCGCCGTCACCTGTGCCACGCTGGAATCGTCGGGGCCGGGCTTCAGGTGCTGCGGCAGATTGGTCGGTCCGTTCTGCGCGACCAGAGTGCCATCGCCCGATTTCAGCGTCACCAGGGGGAAGCTGCCGGGCTGGTCCGACTGGCGTGCGTGGGCCACAAAACCGCAGCCGACCAGAGAAAGGCCCAGGGCAACGGCGATACCTAACGGTTGACGTCTAATCATCGGGTCTATACCTTCCCTCGCGCCCCCCATCATTCAGGTCGGCATAAAGCCTTACGCAGTACAGCGGGCGAGGA
>JAYTGR010000125.1:0-2513 GCA_043733205.1 Chthonomonadaceae bacterium | reverse complement strand
CCAGCGTCGCGGCCTCCGCCCCTTCGGAGGCGCACAGATGAAAATGCTCCCGCAGATTCGCGAGCGCGCCGGTGCTGCGCAGCGCGTAGTACTCCAGTTCCCCCTGCCGCTGGCAGCCTTCCGGCAGCGTCGAGGCGAAATAGCCCTGAGCGGCAGTATGGACCAGCCGCCCCCAATAGACCACCCCCACGGCCGCCCGCCGCTCCAGCGGCGCTCCCTCCCTGCCTTCTATCAGCTGTTCCATCCCGTCCTCGGGCAGTCCGGCCTGGCGCAGGCGCGCTTTCAGCTCCGCTTCCGAAGGAGCGGCGAAGGGCGGCACGACGGCAGGAACCCCTTCCCGCTGAGCGATGCGGCCCATCAGCGCTTCACGCACCTGTCCGAGATTCAGCCGCGAATAGAGCCCCATGCAGTCGTAGACCAGATCGACGCAGGTTCCGTCCGGCAGATGCGGCATCTCGGCGTCGGGCAGGATACGGCTGACCACGCCTTTCGCACCGTGCCGGTTCCCCAGCTTGTCGCCGATCTGCACCGGTTTCGGGGTGGCGAGCCGCTGCGCGCAGGTCTCGCTCAGCGCGATCGCGTCCTCGAAACTGTCCAGTCCCCACGGAACGAACGCGGTGACCAGATTGTGTCCGGACCAGAAATTGGGATCGTCGGCCTCATTGCCGGTTCCTACGAGCGGAGGCTGCGGGCCAGACGGAGTGACCCACTGCCGCATCATATTCGCGCCCATCAGCACGCGGCAGGGCTCGCTGTGCTCCAGAAAGGGGATCAGCGAGGCGCAGAGGCCGAGCATCCTCTCCGGACGGCTGTCCACGATCTCCAGCCGGCCCTCGCGAATGGCCGCGCCGCGTGCCACGGCCAGGACGCGCCCGATGTTCGGCCCCTCCGGTGTCTCGATGGGGCAGGCGCGGCCATAGTGACCGGGCGTAAACATCTTTTCTCGGTTCGGCACGAGAAGACGCCGCAGATGCGACTGTCGGGCGAGAGAATTGGTGGTGTCGAGAGCCTGTGCGGTGCGTGCCAGAGCGGCGCGTATCCAGATGTCGAGCGGCAGCCAGAGCCTTGCCAGCGTCTCGTCCCAGGGCAGCTCCTCCGGCGCTTCCCCGAGGCGGGCGGCGATGTCTGCCAGAAGCTGTTCGCCCACGCAGCGGATCTCCGCCACGTCGAGTTCGTCGCAGGAAGCGGTCGGCAGCACGACATAGGGCTTCGCATTGCGCCGGAAAATCCCCTCGGCATCGGGCAGCGGCACCTCTTCGAAACTCAGGGCGATCTCCCGCCCGTTCGTTTCCAGGGTCAGATCGATTCGGCAGGCCGTCTCGGATGTCAGGGCGACTCGATACCCGCTCAAGGGCAGACGGGAGGTCAGCAGCTGCGGCAGCCGCTCATGAATAAAAACATCGAACGAGGCCCTGTGCCAGGGCGCAGACATGTCCATTGTGTGGCTCCTTCGACTCAATCCTCGTCCCATTCGCGGGCGAGGCGTTTGCGGATGTAGTGGAGGCGGGAGCGGACGGTTCCAGGCGGGACGCCAAGCGTCTCCGCGACGTCTTTGATCTCCATCTCGGCATCGAAGACCATGCGGAACACTTCGCGCTTCCCGCGCGGCAGCTCTTCGACCAGATGCTCCAGCTGGCGGCGGCGTTCTCCCTGCTCCAGCGCGCGCTCCGGGCCGGCATTGGCGCGGTCGATCATCCAGTCGGGCAGCGGCAGCGCGGCGCTGTCCTCGTCCGTGCTGTCGGCGGGCAGTTCCAGCGGGCACTCCCGGCGGCGGCGCACGGTGCGGAGATAGTTGAGGGCCGTATTGGTGGCGATGCGCAGCAGCCAGACACGGAAAGGGCCGTGACCGTTCCACTGTTCACCGCGCATCCAGACCCGCACGAAGACCTCCTGGGCAAGGTCTTCCGCCGTGTTCGGATCGCGCACCATGCGCAGGAGGTGCCCGCGCACGCTCTCCTGGTAGCGCGCCAGGAGCGTTTCGAATGCGTCGGCGTCGCGTTCGCAAATCCTGCCGAGCAGATATTCGTCCGATTGCGGCTCTGCCGTCATGACTTCTCGCCTCCTACTGCCAGAGACACCGCCCAAAATCGCGCCGTTCAATCGGGAATGGATTTATTTTGCGGAATGCTTTATAATAGTCCAAAGCACGGCATAGTAAGACACGGATACGCGCGGAATTTCAAAGGAGAACGAGCGATGACCTGGAGAAGGATCGGGGCGATGTGCCTGATGGGGTGCGGACTGGCGGCGGGAAGCAGCGCGGTGCAGGCCCAGGGTGCGGCGGTGACCGTGACCATAGATGCGAAGGCCAGTCGGCGTCCGATCAGTCCACTGATCTACGGTGCAGCCTATGCCGACGATGCCGCGCTGAAGGACCTGCTTATTCCCCTGCACCGTTATGGCGGCAACAACGCGACACGCTACAACTGGGAGCTGAACGCCGACAACCGCGCCAGCGACTACTATTTCGAGAGTATCGCGGATGCGAGCCCCGCAGCGGGCGAACGCGGCGA
>JAYTGR010000124.1:0-39303 GCA_043733205.1 Chthonomonadaceae bacterium | reverse complement strand
TGCGCGCCAGCAGGAAGGGCTCCCGCACCGGCTTCAGGCGGGTGTAAAGATCGCCATAGGCACGGGCGACATCCTCCAGCGTCTGGATCTTCGCGCTCTTCAGGGCTTCCGCGACCAGCGGGTTGACCGGACGCCTGGGGTTGTTCAGCAGTTTCGGCAGCAGCGCGGCGGCCTGCTCTGCGAAGCCCTCTTTCGGCAGGCGGGAGAGTGCGGCGAATGGACCCAGGACCGGGTCGAGAGGGAGCGGGCGCAGATTGTTGACGATGTCGCGATCCTCCGGCCAGAGGCCGTACTTCTTCGCCAGATCGTAGCGATCCGTGCCGCGCCCCTTGATGGAGCTGAGCATCAGATAGCCTTCGGCATGATCCTGGAACTGCATCACATCGGACTTCAGGATACCGTAGATCGTCTCACGGTTTTTCGAAGCCATCTCGGCCAGCTTCTGCTCGTAATCGGCTTTCTGGGTGGAGTCGCCCAGCGTCTCGACCACAGGGCGGCTCAGCGGCTCGGTGGTGGAGGCGAAGATCCCATGCAGCGAGTAGTAGTCGGCAGTGGGAATGGGATCGAACTTATGGTCGTGGCAGCGGGCGCAGGACACGGTCAGGCCAAGGGTCGCTTTGGTGACGGTATCGATCCGCTCATCGAGCGTATCGTCGGGGTTCTGGAACCGTTTGCCGACCGTCAGGAATCCGAGGGCCGCCAGCCGGGGATCGTTCGTCTGAATGTCAGGCAGTTTGTCCGCCGCGATCTGCTCCAGCAGGAACCGATTGTAGGGTTTGTCGGCGTTCAGGCTCTGGATCACATAGTCCCGGTAGGTCCAGGCGTAGGGGAATTTGTAACCCTCGAACCGTTCCCTGCCGTTGTTGTTGGTATAGCCGCGGGTATCGGCGTAGCGGGCGGTGTCGAGCCAGTGGCGTCCCCAGCGCTCACCGTAATGAGGAGAGGCCAGCAGGCCGTCCACCACCTTCTCCCACGCGCTGGGAGAGTGGTCGGACAGGAAGGCACGGACCTGCTCCACGGTGGGCGGCAGGCCGATGAGGTCATAATAGGCACGCCGAATCAGAGCCTCCCGCGCTGCGGGCGGAGCGGGCGTCATACTCTTCGATTCCAGCTTCGCCAGCACGAAGGCATCGATAGGGTTCTTCACCCATGCCTTGTTTTTGACCGCAGGAATCGCCACCTTTTTGATCGGCTGGAAGGCCCAGTGGTCGCGCGCTTTCTGGGTAAGGCCGGAGAGTTTGGGCTTGCCGCCGGGGCCGGTCGGCAGGCGGGGATCGTCCGCACCGTTCTGAATCCACGTCTTCAGCAGGGCGATCTGATCGGCAGAGAGCTGTTTGCCCGGCGGCATCTGCAGATTGGAGTCGGTATAACTTACCGCTTTGAGGAGCAGACTCTTCTCGGGCTTGCCCGGCACGATGGCCGCGCCGTGGCTGCCGCCGATGGTCCAGCCCTCTTTCGTATCGAGAGCGAGACCGCCGCGTGTGACTCCGGCCGAGGCGTTGTGGCAGGAGTAGCAGCGCTGCGCCAACAGGGGCCGGATACTCTTCTCGAAGAAATCGGTCCCGGTCTTATCTGCCGTCTGCTGTGCCCCCACCCGCGTGCCGAAAGGCGCGAGCAGGAGCGCGCAGAGCAGCGTTCGCTGCAGGGTCGCCGTCCGGATCGAACGGCGACGGACGGCGCGATTTTTCATTGTCACGAGTGGAAAGTTCATGGCGGTCCTCACGCGATTACTCCATCGACGATCTTGCCGTAGTTATCGGTCAGGCGAAAGTCCCGGCCGTTGTAACGGTACGTAAGTTTGGTATGGTCGAAGCCCAGCAGGCGCAGGATCGTGGCGTGCAGGTCGTGGACATGGACGCCGTTCTCGGCGACCGTCATGCCGATCTCATCGGTCGCGCCGTAAGCCAGCCCTCCCCTGGTGCCGCCGCCCGCCATCCAGACGCTGAAGCAGCCGGCATGATGGTCGCGTCCGGAGTTCTCGTCCACCCGACCAGCCGTGGTGGGGGTGCGTCCGAATTCGCCGCCCCAAATGATCAGGGTCGAGTCGAGCAGTCCCCGCTCTTTCAGGTCCGCGATCAGCGCTCCCGCCGGCTGGTCGATTGCGGTGGAGGTGCGCTGGATGGACTGGTGCAGGTTCGTATGGTGATCCCAGCCGCCCGCATCGATCTGCACGAAGCGGACGCCGCGCTCCACCAACCGGCGGGCGCAGAGCAGTTTCGCGCCGAGATCGGTTTTGCCGTAACGCTCCTGGACCGCTGCGGGCTCTTTGGTAATATCGAAGGCGTCGGTCGCGGCGGCCTGCATATGGAAGGCCAGTTCGAACGACTGGATTCGGGCTTCGAGCTGCTCGTCGCGCTGGACGCCCTGCATCTGCCTCTCGTCCATCTTATGGGCCAGCGCGAGCTGGAGCTGCTGTGCGTCCTGACTGTTCTTGAATTCGTTGTTGAGGTTGAGGAGCACCTTGTTGACCGGCTTGTTCCGCGCGAAATCGGCGCGGGAGCCCTGGAAAAGGCTGGGCAGGAAGGCCGCCTGACGATAGTCCGCACTGCCTCCGAGAGCCACGAATCCAGGCAGGTTCAGGTTCTCGGTCCCCAGTCCGTAGAGCACCCAGGAGCCCAGACTGGGCTTACTGAGCACGAGGGAGCCGGTATTCATCATCTTGGAGGCGGGGCCATGCGCGGGGACATCGGTGAACAGAGACCGGATCACGCACATCTCGTCCGCCACGCCGCCCAGGTTCGGGAAGAGCTCGCTGATCTCCAGGCCGCTCCTGCCGTGCTTTTCGAACTTGAAGGGCGAAGGGAAGGCGACGCCCGAGGAGCCCGGCAGGCTCTGATCGCGATATTTCTCCAGCATGGGTTTGGGATCGAAGGTATCGACATGGCTGGGCGCACCGCCTGCAAAAATATGGATGACCGCTTTTGCCTTCGAGGGCAAGGGTGCAGAATGCGCCGCCAGCGGATTGACGCCTGCCGCGCTCGCCCGAACCGGCGCTGTCTCCTGTAGGATCGCCTCCAGCGCCAGCACACCGAGGCCCATCCCGGTGCGAGAGAGAAAATCTCTGCGTGAAACAGCGGTTTGAACGCGTCCGCAGGCCGCATCCGGATTTCGCATTTCCTTGTTCTGTCCGTTCATGTCTGTTCTCTCTCTTTCCGCGCGTACCATGATAGGAAAATAGACGCGTTCCTGCGGCACAAGTTCAGTCCGCAGAAGCAGGGTCATTCAGTTTTCGCCAAAGAGCCGTATCCGAGTCCGCGCAGGCGGACCTTCGGCCGCAGGCCCCAAGCGAAGGACTTTAGTCCATCGTGCCACGCGAACGCTCACAGAGGGAAAACGGAATAACCCTGCCGCCGAAAGCACTTTGCAGGATTCCGACTTTCGCTGTCGAATCATAATGCTGGCGATCTCTTCCGCTCCTGAGCAAGGGGCAGCAGAGGAGATTGGATAGATGGAAGATTATCTCAGGGAGAGCAGAATGCAGTATGGTTTGAATATGAACCCGACAGGCCGGCTTGACGTCCTGTCGCTGGGCGCTCTTGTCCACCGCCTCGATCCGGGGATTATCCCCTTCCGCAAGGCGACTCAGTGTCAGATTCACGTCAGCGGCGGGGAGTTTAATGTCGCCGCCAACATGTCGGACTGCTTCCGTATGAAGACGGGGATTGTCACGGCGATGGTGGACTACCCCATCGGGGATCTGGTCGCCGATCGGGTCCGCGCGATGGGCGTCGAGCCTTTCTATAAACTTTATCCGCACGATGGCGTCTGCGGCCCTAATATTGCCGCTGTCTACAGCGACCGTGGCACAGGGGTGCGCTCACCCGTGGTCTTTTATAACCGCTCGAACGAGGCAGCAGCGCTGCTGAAGCCCGGGGACTTCGACTGGGACGCGATCTTCGCAGGCGGTGTGCGGTGGTTTCACAGCGGTGGGATCTTCGCGGCGCTTTCCGAAACCACCTCCGATGTGATGATCGAGGCCATGCAGGCGGCCAAGGCGGCTGGCGCAGTCATCTCCTTCGATCTTAATTTCCGCGAGAAACTCTGGCGGAGATGGGGAGGCGCCGCGCGCGCCCAGGAGGTCATCGGGCGTATCATGGCCTATGTGGACGTACTTGTCGGAAACGAAGAAGACCTTCAGAAGGGGCTCGGCATCCGTGGTCCAGAGGTCTCTTCGACGTCTAAACTCGATCCGAGCACCTTCTTCGGAATGATCGACCAGGTCGTGGAACAGCACCCCCAGGTGAAGATCGTCGCGACGACTCTGCGGGACGTACACTCCACCAATCGGCACCAGTGGAGCGCAGTGGCCTGGGTGGATGGCCAGACCTACGTGGCCCCGACTTGCGAACTGGACGTTCACGACCGCGTCGGCGGCGGAGACGGGTTTGCCTCAGGCTTCTTCTACGGACTGCTCACAGGGGAGACCCCGCAGGAAGCGATCAATCTAGGATGGGCTCATGGGGCCCTGCTCACGACGTTCCCCGGCGATACGACGATGGCAACCCTGGAGCAGGTACGGGCCTATGCGCATGGCGGTTCCGCGCGAATTCAGCGCTGACAGACTGCAGTATGCCTTTCATGAGCCGCCTGTGCGTTTCAGTTTCGAGGAACTGGGTCGGCACTGCATCCGGCTGAGGTGTGCAGCGGAGTATGCTGGGTCGGCAAAGGAGAAAAAAGATGAACATGAAGCCTATATCACGGCGATCTTTTGTGACGGCGGCCTGTGCGATCGTGGCGGGAGGGGCTGATGTCGCAGCAGCAGCGACACACAGGAAACTGCCAATCGGTCTGGAACTCTATTCCGTACGCGATGAACTCGAGAAAGACCTGACTGGCACGGTAACCGCCGTCGCGAAACTCGGCTACGAAGTCGTAGAGTTCTACTCCCCCTATTCCGGATGGACCACCGCATACGCCGCCGATGTCCGGAAACTGCTGAACGACCTGAATATCAAATGCCTTTCCACGCACAACAATCGCAGCGGGCTGGAAGGTGACGGTCTCAAACGAGCCATCGAACTCAACCGAATCCTGGGCTCCAAGACTATTGTGATGGCAAGTGCAGGCAGAACCGAAAATCAGGACGATTGGAAACGCGTCGCGGAGACACTGACGCAGGCCGCAGACGTCCTGAAGCCTCTAAAAATGCGGGCAGGCTATCACAACCATCAGTTAGAATTTACCGAGCACAGCGGATTCCGCCCGATGCCATTTCTCGCAGCGAACACGCCGAAAGAGGTCACGCTGCAGTTCGATGTGGGCACATGCGTCGAAATGGGTTACGATCCGGTCGCATGGATCCAGGCGAACCCCGGCCGGATTCGGTCCCTGCATCTGAAGGACTGGGGTGCGGGAGCAGATCGCGGTTACCGTGTCCTGTTCGGCGAAGGGGATGCTCCCTGGAAACCTCTCCTGGAGGCAGCACAGGCCAGGGGCGGCGCAGAGTATCTTTTGATCGAGCAGGAGGGCAGCCGCTTCCCGTCGATCGAGACCGCTGCGAAATGCCTGGCCAACTATCGAAAAATGAAGAAGCAGACGTGGACAGGAGCCGATGCCGTCCACCGTCTGTATCGCACAGACTGACGCATCGGCTCTCACCGTGCTGACGGAATAACAGACGAACGTTTCTGGCAGATCAGGCTGGTATCACCTCAGTAAGTTGGGGTAAATGTCTTGATATCGCTATGCTCTGAGATCAGAATATCGCGATTTGCGGCAAGTTCCCCGTCTTTTTGAGGTGATACATCGTATGGGCCAACTGAACTATGTCGCCATCTAAACGAGATACCGTTTCGGTATCTCGTTTAGATGGCGTTTTCGCTAATGCGGAACCATCAGAGTGAAGGGGTAGACGTAGGCCTGAAGCAGCACCAGGAGGCCGATCAGGGCGGCGAGGACGACACTGTGCCGCAGGACAGCCTTGAAGATATCCGCTTCGGTCCCGATCTTCTCCGTCGCCGCTGTTGCCACACAGATGGACTGTGCGTCGATCATCTTGCCCATCACGCCCCCAGAAGAGTTCGCCACACAGATCAGCACCGGGCTGAGACCAAGCTGAAGCGCCGTGATCTTCTGCAGACTGCCAAATAGAGCGTTGCTTCCGGAGTCGGTTCCTGTCAGGAATACGCCGAGCCAACCGAGCATGGCGGCAAAAAATGGATAAGCCGCCCCTGTGTTTTTGAACGCCATCCCCAGAGTCGCGTCCAGCCCTCCCAGGCGCGTGATCGAGCCAAGCCCCAGCATGAATACGATAGTCGGTACCGGGACGCGCATCTGTTTCACGGTGCGTTTGACCACGATCCGCATCTGCCCGCGCGTTACCTTCAGGAGCAGCATCACCATCAGCACCGTCAATGCCACCGGAGTTCCGGGAGTCGTGATCCAGTTGAGTTTGAAGACCGCAGTCTCCCGCGTTCGAGTCTCCACCACAGGCGGTGTGCGCTCTACTCGATTATCCAGGCCAGGGATAGGAAACTCATACACTCCACGTACAGGACCAACGCTCAGGGAATCCAGCGTTTTTTTGTTGGTCCCGACGAGAACCATCAGTCCACACAGCAGAATAAACGGCATCCATGCGGAGATCGCCCGATGCAGCGGCATGCGCGGAACCACATGTTTCTGAATGAGCGCATCCGCCTCTGCTCTGTCTGGGGCAGTGTGGAGGTGCCGGGTCTCATAGCGCCAGATACGCCGTGGCTGCCAGAAGCGGAGAAACATTCCCATCACTACCAGGGAGATCAGTCCGCCCGCAAGGTCTGTCAGGGGAAATGCGCTGGAGTGAGCAAAACAGAACTGGCACAGTGCAAAGGTTCCGCCGCCTACAACGATAGCAGGCAGCACCTCTCGGGTCTCTTTCCAGCCGCACATGCTCCGCACCAGCCACAGCGGAACCAGGCAGGAAATAATAGGAAGCTGATTCCCCGCCATGTGACTCAAGGCACGAATATCTATCCCCGTAACACTTTGAAGTGTCAGGAGCGGTGTTCCAAATCCCCCAAAGGCGACTGGAGAAGTGTTCGCGATGAGACAGAGGCAGGCCGCCTGAAACGGATTGAAGCCCAGTCCCACCATCATAGCCGCGCAGATCGCGACTGGGGTTCCTGCCCCTGCCGCTCCTTCTAGGAACGCGCCGAAGCAGAACGCAATGAGGATCGCCTGCAGCCGGTGGTCCGGCGAAAGCCCTGCAACAGACGACTTAATGCGTTCAAAACAGCCGGTTTCGACCGTAATGTTATAGAGCAGCATCGCTCCGACTAGAACCCAGCAGATCGGGAGCAGGGCAAATAAGGCTCCGTTGAGAAACGCAAGGCCTGCCATTGGGACGGGCATCCGGTAGATGATTGTCGCCACCAGAAAAGCTGTGACTGCCCCACCCGCCGCTGCGTAGGGAACAGGGGCACGCCTGACGACCAAAAGCACGAAGAGCACAATGACGGGCAGCGCCGCAAAGAGAATTGAGAATAAAGAAGACGTGAGAGGGTGATAGTTTTGGATGTAGATCATAAAGAGGCCCCATTGCCGATTTGACGTAATCCATTCCGCAAACAAGCGTACTCTTCCTGCTTTTGCAGTGTCGCCGATCGATCCACAAGTACCGTTGGCACGGCAGGGCCACATTATCCGGTGACAACTCGATTGCCTCCTTCTTGTGACTGAGCTTCTGATTTGGGCTTGCGCCCCCGTTTTTCTTCGCCACAAAAGACGGCGGAACGCACCGATACGAAAGGAGTTCTCTCACGCTCCAGAGGTGAGGGGGCAAACCCGCCGCCATCGCAGGAGTGTATTCGCCGTCCTCTCGTCGTAAACTCTGATGCGGCGTGCAGAAGTTGTACAAACAGCCCACCAGATACATGCCGCTCTCAAGAGTGCTCGTTTGCCGGGCAAGACCGCGACCACGTCGGACCAGACGATGGTCTCGGGCGGATACTTTTTGCCCTAAAAGAGCGTTCCGTCGGTCATTCGGAAGGTCTGCTTGCACGTGAAGCATCGGCAGCGTTGTTTTAGGCTGTCGTGGACACGAATATTGCCTTTGTTTGCAGTCCTCTTGACAGACAGTCGTTATTGCGACAAAATAGGGGTTGCGGGTTCATGGCAACTCCTTTGTGGTGTGGTAACCAACATTGTGAATCGTGAACCCGCTTTTTTCAAGTCCCTCTAAAATTTTTCACTGGATATGGCAGCGCTACCTGGTCTGATTTCAGGCGGCCAAAAGGCGAGGTTCTCACGAATTCTCGCCTTCGTGCTTCTATTCTATCGGGCTGGTTGTCAGCGGTCTACTTTCCGGCAAACGCGAGAGCGATTGCCGCGTAGGCGGTGCTGGTTTGGGAGATCCACTGGTCGTGGCCGTAAGGGAAACCGCTCTCGAAGTAGGGCTGAAACGGCATAGAGCGCGATACCACGTGCCACGTACCATCCTTCGCTTGCGTGCGCAGCAGGTACGCGACGCCGCGTTGGCAGACAGGGTTGGAAGAGGCCATACCCGCCTCGTGCAGCGCCCACAACGCCTCCGCCGTCGCATAGGCATCCGCAGGCAGATCGACGGTCTGGCCCCATCCGCCTTCGGCGCGCTGGAGAGCGATGAGTTCCTGCATACGGTTTGCAGGCGCTTTACGGCCCGCCCATACCAACCCCAGGATCTGGTAGGTGCGATCCTCCGTGGTCAGCGGTTCGACTTTCGTAAGCCATCCGGCGGCACGGACGATACGCTCGGTAAACTCGGCTTTGCGACCGGGGAGCGGATACTCATGCAGCACGCGAACGGCTTTTGCCGTAATGTTGATAACGCCGTCCTCGGCAGGCGCCCTCTGCTGACCGCCGCCTGACCAGCCCCCCGCCTTCGTCTGATTCGCCGCCACATAGACGGCAAGGGCGTCTGAGGAGATCGTAGGAGTCAGTCCCGCTTCGCGCGTCTGAAGCAGTGCATGAACTATGGTATCCGCGCCCCCTGGCGGATCGTTCCTCTGCAGCAAGTCTTGTTCAAGCACAGACAAGAATCGATCCGTCGTTGCTGCTTCCTTCACTTCCCGTGCCGTGTTGGTGCGGAAACCGAGAGGGCGAGCGAGCGACACGGCGAACCCGCTCATATTCTGAGCGTGACAGGAGACGCATCCCCCGTTTTTGAAAAAATTCGATGCAGGCCCCTGCAGTCCTGTAAACGCTTTCGAGAGGGCTTCCCTCACATGCACACGCGTGACAGGGCCAATGGCTGCCTCCGCAGTCACAGGAGCGGAAGCCACGGGATCCAGGCCGAACAGACGCAGGATCGCCGGGTTCCGATACCGCTTCGCCCATGCGATCGCCGGCGCGGGCTTCGCGCCTTTCGCAAGCAGCAGATGGACGATCTTCAGATTCGGGTGGTCGGTCGCAACCGCCCAGACGAGCGGAGTGAAGTGGCGAATGTCCTGAGCCTCTACGTCCGCGCCCGCCTCGATCAATGCCTCCGCACCTTCAAAATTCCCGACGCTGGCGGCCTCATGCAGTGCAGTGAATGCCCCCAGTTCTATGTTGCCGTTCTTGACATGTCCGAGAAAATCGATGCACTTCTCCGTGGCCATAGCCCCGTGGGCGAGCAGCAATTTGATCGTATCGCCGTTGCCTTGATGGACTGCGCTGGCCACTAGGATCGGTGAAAAACCGCCGCCGTCCTTCGTATTCGCGATAGCGCCTTTCTCCAGCAACAGTCGGGCGACATCGACATCCACATTGCTGCCGCATGCGATCTCCAGAACG
Organism: Chthonomonadaceae bacterium; assembly: GCA_043733205.1. Lineage (GTDB taxonomy): Bacteria > Armatimonadota > Chthonomonadetes > Chthonomonadales > Chthonomonadaceae > JANXLO01. Next base: position 29,571 of record JAYTGR010000124.1, on the reverse strand, counting down.
CTCGCGCCGCCTTTATCGACAGCCTTCACATCCGCGCCTTTGGCGATGAGAAGACGCGCCGTCTCTATGTTGCCATCGTGGTAGACAGCGATTTCGAGAGGCGTGCGCCCCAACTTGGATCGGGCATTGACGTTTGCGCCCTTTGCAAGCAGCAGCCGGACTTTCGCAGGATCGTTCGCGCACCAGTGGAGCGGCGCTGCGCCGACGCTGTTCGTCGTGTTGGGATTGGCGCCGGAATCGAGAAGCAGGCGCATACTTTCCAGACTCCCGAAAGCGGCGGAGAGCATGAGAGGGGAGTTGCCCTCCGAGTCGCGCGCTTTCGTGCCGTGTGTGCGGACGAGTTTGCGCAGCGTCGGAAGATCGTTGCTGCGGATCGGCGCATAGAAGGGACCGCTCTCCGCGCCTGAGGAGACGGTAATGAGCGCCAGCAAGATGCAGAGGAGAAGTTTTTGCATAGGGTTCGATTCCTTTCGGAGTGCGGACAGTCCGTTGAGAGAGCACCGAATGTTACCGTATCTGGAAAAGGCCATTCGATGCCTCCACATTATAGCATGGTGTCGTTCGCCTACGAGGGAGCGCCTTCACACCTATTTGCAATTTAGTCCCATCGTGAAATGAAAGAAACCCTTGATCTCATTTCGAGATCAAGGGATCTATTTTCGGGAAGAACTGCCAGACAAGGATTCGAACCTTGGACCTACTGATCCAGAGACAGTCGCTCTACCAACTGAGCTATCCGGCAACATATAGACAGTTTACCCGATCTGGGTGCAAAAGTCAATACCTGTCAGCCTGGAAAATTACAAACTTTCCAGGCTGACAGGAGCGGTTTTACTGCCCCGGTCGCGACGCCTTATCGATCTTGGCCCAGGTATCCCGCAGGGTAACGGTTCGATGGAAGACTGGGGCTGCAGGCGTCGAGGACGCGTCTGCGCAGAAGTACCCCAGCCGCTCGAACTGATAACGCGCTCCCGCCGCAGCCGCCGCTAGGCTGGGTTCGACCACGCCCGACACCACACGCAGTGAGTTGGGATTGAGGTTTGCGATGTAGTTCTGTCCGGGTTCCACATCGTCCGGGCTGGGTTTCACGAACAGATGCTCGTAGAGGCGAATCTCCGCCGATACCGCGGTCGGCGCGGCGACCCAGTGCAGGGTGGACTTCACTTTCCGGCCGTCCGGCGCGTCGCCGCCCCGCGTCTGAGGATCGTAAGTGCAGCGCAGTTCCGTCACGGTTCCGTTCGCGTCCTTCACAACCTCTTCACAGCGGATGAAGTAGGCGTTCCGCAGTCGCACCTCGCGGCCGGGGGCCAGTCGAAAGAACTTGGGCGGCGGATCTTCGCGAAAGTCATCGCGCTCGATGTACAGTTCGCGCGAAAAGGGCACTTTGCGCGTTCCGGCATCGGGATCCTCCGGGTTGTTGATCACATCCAACTCCTCCGTCTGCCCCTCCGGGTAGTTCACCAGCACCACTTTCACCGGATCCAGCACCGCCATCGCCCGCAGAGAGTGTCTGTTGAGATCCTCCCGGACACAGTCCTCCAGCATCGCGACATCCACGAGGCTGTCCGTCTTCGAGACTCCAATTCGGCGGCAAAAATCCCGAATAGCTTCGGGCGTATAGCCCCGGCGGCGCAGTCCTGCCAGCGTCGGAAGCCTGGGATCGTCGTATCCCTCCACGCAGCCGCCATTCACCAGCTCGATGAATCTGCGCTTACTCATCACCGTGTAGTAGAGATTCAAACGGGCAAACTCGATCTGGCGGGGATGATAGATGCCGAGTTCATCCAGAAACCAGTCGTAGAGCGGGCGGTGGATCTCGTACTCCTGTGAGCAGAGCGAGTGTGTGACTCCCTCGATAGAGTCCTCGAGGCCGTGCGCCCAGTCATACATCGGATAGAGGCTCCACTTATCTCCCTGACGGTGATGTTTGGCATGCAGGATGCGGTACATGACCGGGTCGCGCAGGATCATGTTCGGCGCAGTCATGTCGATTTTCGCGCGCAGCGTCCTCGTGCCATCGGGAAACTCGCCGGCCCGCATGCGCGCGAAGAGGTCAAGATTGTCTTCCGCACTGCGATTCCGGTAGGGGCTGTCCGTACCGGGACTGGTGAGTGTGCCTCGGGTGGCGCTCACCTCTTCTGCAGTGAGATCGCATACGTATGCCTTGCCCTTGCGGATCAGGTCGACCGCCCAGTCGTACATCTGCTCGAAATAGTCTGAGGCAAAACAGAGCCGGTCTTCCCAGTCGACGCCGAGCCAGCAAACATCTTCGATAATTCCGTCTACGAACTCCTGCTCTTCGCGCAGGGGGTTTGTATCGTCGAATCGCAGGTTGAATTTGCCGCCGAAATCGAGCGCAATGCCGTAGTTGATCCACAGGGCTTTTGCATGCCCGATGTGGAGGTACGCATTCGGCTCCGGCGGGAACCGCGTGTGGACGTGGTCGAATCTGCCGATACGCAGATCCTCCTTGATCGCTTCGCGGAGATAGTCTGTCTGCATTTCACGCCGCTCCGTCTTCGGGTCCGAAGGCGTCGTGTTTCCGTCTGTTTCGTGTGCTTGAGCCATAATTTCCTCGTTCGCTCCCACCGTAGCCTGCCTCGCCGCCAAAAGGAAGCTGTCAGCGCCCCCAGGCGCGCCTTGATACGGCGATAAATTTTACCTGGCCCGATGTCTCTTTATTTATACACGGTGTGGCCGCTGTCATCACGTCCCTTCCCTCTCACCGCAATACTCTATGATACCCCAGGTTGAAAGTCCGATTTTTTCGCGGGAACAAGCCGGCGAAATCGCTTGATTGGACAGAGGAAGAAATCTCGTGCGAAAGACCAAATTGTTCCTTAGAATGCGGTGATGGGGGTATAATTTTTCATAACTGAACCGCAAAGCGGTCCATATCCCAGCGCGCGACATTGAAGTCCTTCGCTCAAAGGCAGCTCCCCTCATCGCCTTATCGATGAGTGAAAGACTTATCGTTCGGCACGACATCCTGATACAGGGTTGCTGCTGTTCCCATTCATCTCCCGCCCCAAGGACAACCCGTATGAACTGTTTTACCCGGCTTCGTTTTTCTGCACTCTTTTTGACTCTCGCCGCGCTCTGTACATCGACAGGGGCGCAGACTCTCCCGGAGAACCTCTATTCTGGACTAGTCTGGCGCAATATCGGTCCGTTCCGAGGCGGGCGTGTCTCCGCCGTGAGCGGTGTGGTCGGGCAGCCGGGCGTCTACTACATGGGCCTGCCATTGGGCGGCGTCTGGAAAACCACCAGCGCGGGTGCGACCTGGTATCCCGTGTTCGACTCCGTCAAGGAGGTCTCGTCGGTGGGCGCAGTCCAGGTCGCCCCCTCCGATCCGAAGGTGATCTACGTCGGGATGGGCGACATGCTGACCGGCGGAGGAATCAACCGGGGCAACGGCGTCTATAAGTCCACGGATGCGGGCGCAACCTGGCAGCATATCGGACTGAACAAGACCGAGCATATCCCTTCGATTCTCGTGGACCCGCACGACCCCAATCTCGTCATGGTGGCCGCACAGGGGCCGATCGGCGCCAAATCCGATGCGCGGGGCCTCTACCGCAGTACGGATGGGGGGAAAACGTGGGTAAGAACCCTGCGTATCGACGATGAGACCGGCGTTCAGAAGATCACCTGGGACTACGATCACCCGAACGTGATGCTCGCCACCACGATGCACTACTACAACGCGCCCGGACAGCCCCGCGGCGGCGGAGGTGCAGGTGCAGGAGGAGGCGCGCCCGGACAGCGCGCGGCACAGACCGGCGGACTCTACAAATCCAGCGATGAGGGCCTGACCTGGAAGCTGATGGAGAGCGACACGCTGCCGGAGATCACCGGCCGAACCTCCGTCGCGATCGCCATGAACACCAACTCCAAACGCATGTATATCGTGGGGAATTTCGGCCTGTACCGCTCGGACGACGGCGGCAGCAGCTGGAGGCACATGGACGCCGCCGACCGCCGAGTCGGCAACGGACAGGGCGGCTACAACTGCGGCGTCTACGTGGATCCGCAGAACCCCGACATCGTCTACGTCGTCAACACCTGCTGCTACCGGTCCACCGATGGCGGCAAAACCTTCACCGGCTTTAAGGGCGCTCCGGGCGGCGACGATCCGCAGCAGCTGTGGATCGACCCGGCCGACGGCAGGCGCCTCTGTTTCGGAACCGACCAGGGCGCGACCATCTCGCTCGACGGCGGCCTGAACTGGAGCTCCTGGTACAACCAGTCCACCGTGCAGGTCTATCATATCTCGGTGGACAACCAGTTCCCCTACTGGGTCTACGGCACGCAGCAGGACAGCGGGTCGATCGCCACCAGCAGTCGGGGCAACCTGGGCGCCATCACCCCCCTCGATTGGCTGCCGCACCCCGGCTACGAGTTCGGCTCCATCGTCGCCGATCCCCTGAACCCGAAGGTGAGCTATGCGGGAGGCCCCGGCGGAGGCATCGTCAAGACGACCTACCCCAGCGGTCAGTGGATCGATGTCAGCCCCAACCTGGATTCCAGCCTCGCGCTCCGCAAGGTCGGCAACCAGCCGCTTCTCTTCTCGCGCACCGATCCGCACGAGCTTTATGCCGGATTCCAGTACCTGATGGCGACCACCGACGGAGGCAGGCGCTGGCGCAAAATCAGCCCCGATCTGACCCTGAAACCCGGCGAAGTGCCCGCCCTGCCAACGCCCGCACGCACGGCTCCCGCCCGCCCGGCAGCGGCCGTCCCGCCCGGCAGCCAGTCGCCGCTGGACGAAGACGCCGCCGATGACAATGACGACGCCACAGGAGGGAATGAGGAGGAGCGCGAAAACCAGCGGGCGCTGGGCGGCGGCGCCATCGAATCGATCTCGGCCTCCAGTGTCAATGGGAACGTGATCTGGGTGGGCACCAGCAACGGCCTGATCAAACTCTCGCGCGACCATGGGCTTACGTGGGACGACGTCACCATTCCCGATCTTCCCAGCCCCACCCGCGCGGACATTTCTGCCCTCGACGCGTCGCACCTGGACACCGGCACAGCCTATGCCGCCGTGGACTGCCACGGTGCGGGCGACTACAAGCCCTATTTCTACCGCACACACGACTTCGGCAAAACCTGGACGCAGATCGTTGCCGGTCTGCCGGAAGATCAGGCGGGAGGCAGCTTTGCGCGTGTCATTCGGGCAGACACGAAGCGGGCGGGCCTGCTCTTTGCCGGCACCGAAAGCTCCGTCTGCGTCTCCTTCGACGACGGCGACCACTGGCAGAGCCTCATGCTGAACCTGCCGGACACCTCGTATCGCGATATGATCGTCAAAGACAACGACCTCGTGGTCGGAACCTACGGGCGCGGCTTCTGGATCCTCGACGACATCTCGCCGCTGCGCCAGGTCACATCGTCGGTCGCCTCGGAACCGGTGCATCTGTTCAAAGCCGCCGCTGCGACCCGCGTCCGCCGCAACGTGAACGGCGGCACGCCCTTCCCACCGGAGATTCCCCACGCCGAAAACGCGCCGATGGGAGCTATCCTCTACTACTATCTTGGCTCCCCTCCTGCAGGAGACATCACCCTGGACGTTCGGGATGCGCACGGGCACATCGTGCGTCATCTCTCCAGTGCGGCAGTTCCCGCCCTCGCCGAAGGGCCGCCGCCTGTGCCGGATTTCTGGGTGGAGAAGCCCTCGCCTCTGCCGACTGCCGTCGGACTCAACCGGACGAACTGGAACCTGCGCTGCGACAGCCCGCCTGCCTTCAGCCACACATACGAGATCAATGCGAACCCTGGACAGACGCCCCCTTCGCCGGAGGGTCCGCTCGCACTGCCCGGTGTCTACACGCTGACGCTCACCGCAAACGGCAAAACCTCCACACAGACCGTGACGGTGAAGAACGATCCCCGTTCACCCGCCTCTGCCGGTGACCTGCGGGAGCAGCACGATCTCCAGATGATTCTCTGCCGCTGCGCACAGGAGTCCTGGGACTGCTATCATCAGATCGCGGACATCCGGGCGTCCCTCACGGCGCTCCTCGCAGCCAGTCCGCCGGCAGACGTTGTCACAGTCGCGAAGGCGCTCGACACCAAACTCGCGGCACTCGGTGGCACAGCTGGGTTCGGCCGACGCCCAGGAGGAGGAGGCAGTCCCGGCGCTGCGGGCGCACCGCCCGCGCTGCGCTCGTTCAATGCGATCAACAGCGCCGCCGACCGCCAGATCAACACGCTCGACTCCGGAGATATGACGCCCAGCGACGCCATCCGCAAGTCCTGCGCCGCCACCGCGTCCGATCTCCAGAAGACCACAAAGAGCTGGGAACTGCTCAAGAGCGCCGATCTCGCCGCCTTCAAAGCGCTGCTCGCGAAGAACAGCCTGAAATTAGGGAAGTGACCTGCTAAACGAGTCAGTCGAATCCGATCCTCGGGACTGGTATACTCTGTCTATGTCTAAAAATATGTTCGCGGTGCCGTCATGAGCCTTGTACGTATCAGCCGTGTCACCAAGCGTTACGACGAACGTCTGGTCTTACGCGATGTCTCGTTCCGCCTTCGCGCAGGGGAGCGGGTCGGCCTGCTCGGCAGAAACGGTGCGGGCAAGACGACCCTCCTCCGCCTGATTCTGGGTCAGGAGGATCCGGATGAAGGCGACGTGGACGTCACCCAGGGCGTCCGACTGGGCTACTTTTCCCAGTTCTCCGATCTCAAAGGCGCTGCCTCCATTCAGCAGGTGCTGGAGGCGCTGTTCGCCGATCTGCGGGCCGTCGAATCCGAACTGGACCAGATCGGCCTGGCGCTGCAGACCGTCACGGACATGGACGAGATGACCGTGATGATCGACCGGCAGGCGCACCTGCTGGAGGAGATGGAGCGGCGGGGCGGGTGGGACTATCCGCGCCAGATCGATACCGTACTGACCAAGCTGGGGTTCAGTGCAGCACGCCGCAGCCAGCCGATCGACGAGCTTTCGGGCGGATGGCGTATTCGCGCGTCGCTGGCGCGGATTCTGCTGGAACAGCCCGATGTGCTGCTCCTGGATGAGCCGACCAACTTTCTGGACGTGGCCGGTCTGGCCTGGCTGGAAGCGTGGCTGCGCGACTACCGGGGCGGACTGCTCCTGGTCTCGCACGACAGGCAGTTCCTGGACAAAGTCGTAACCCGTGTCGTCGAAGTGGAAAACTATCACCTGCACGACTATCCCGGCAACTACACCCACTATGTGCGCACCAAACCCTTCCGGATCAAGAGCCTGGAGCGGCAGTTCGAACATGAGGAAGAGCTGCTGACGCTCGAAGGCGAAGCCGCGTCCGACCGCGAAGAGCTGGCCCGTAATCCCAGCGATAACCTGCATCGGAAACTGGCGGACATTCGGAAGCGCCGCATCCCGCGACCGGTGGACACCATCATCACCAGTATCTACCAGGGCCTGCGCATCCCCGACCGGCTGTGCCGTGTGGAAGAGGTCGCCCACGGTTACGGCGAAAACAGCCTCTTTGCAGACGTCACTCTGGAGATCGCGAAGGGTGAGCGGCTGGGAGTGATCGGCCCCAATGGGAGCGGCAAGTCTACGCTGCTGCGCCTGCTGACGGGCGAGGAGCCCCCCACATCCGGCAAAGTCGTGTGGGAACGCGGCGTCACCTTCTCCGATTTCAACGCCGCTGCAAGAGATCTCGACCTGAAGGATACCGTCTCCCACGCCGTCAACACAGCTGGGGGGCAGTTCAGCATGGCCGGACAGGCGCAGCGCAAACAGGTGAACCGCTTTCTCTCCCTCCTGCAGTTTTCCGAGATGGATCTGCAGCAGCGAATCGGCACCCTCTCCGGCGGACAGAAAGCGCGGGTCGCCCTGGCGCAGTGTCTGCTCTCCGGCGCACAGGTCTTGATCCTGGACGAGCCCACCAATCACCTGGATCTGGCCAGCACCCAGGTGATGGAGCAGGCGCTGATCCACTTTCCGGGAGCCGTTGTCGTAGTCAGTCACGACCGTTTCTTTTTGGATAAGGTCACCACGCAGCTGCTTCTGTTCGAGCCGGACGGACCGCCCCGCCTGTTCAACGGCAACTGGACGATGTGGCAGTCTCAGCTCCCCACCCCTTCCGAACAGTGACCTCTGTTCATGTCCATACCTGTCTTGCGCCCGTGGCCGATGCTCGGGCTGTCGGGCCGCTGCTGGGAGCGGTAATAAGAGCCGCACAGTCTCAATCTTCCGAGAGTTTAGTGTGCGGCGCCGTTAGCCGGCGGATTGTGGGCCGTTTTGAGCAGATCTGCGACTTCAGCGGCGAGCGGGTGCGCGGGGTTGTCGAATGCAGATTGTGACTTCGGATCCGCTCCCGCCGCAAGCAGGGCTTTGACCATCGGAACATCCTTGCTGCTGACGGCGGTATGCAGGGGCGTTATGCCATGTACCCAGGTCTGATTAGGGTTGGCATGGTGCTGCAGGAGCAGGCGAACCGAGGCCGCATACTGGTACCGGACCGCTTCGAGCAGAGGAAAAGTACGGTCGTAATCGCTGACGTTGGGATCGGCTCCCTTGTCGAGAAGGGCTTTGACAATCTCGGAGGGGTCGGGACGGAGCGTATAGGGCCGCGCGTGATGCTGTCCTTTGGCGGCCCAGATCTGTGCATCGTCGAACACGATCAGAAGCGCCGTGGGTTTCTCTATGTTTAAGGGCGGCTGTACGGTGCCGCGCCGGTCGGGCTTGGCATCGAGATCCTGGGCATTGGCATCCGCTCCCCTGCCGAGCAAATCCCGGACTGCTTTCGCATTGCGGCCGCGGATCGCCTTTATCAGCGCCTTGTCCAGCGCCCTCTGCTTCTGAGCGTCGTCCGAGGGCGTTTGCGACATTGCTGTCACAGAACACCCAACGACTGCTACCGTCAGAGCAGCAGATCCCAGAAATATTAGTGCCTCATGTCGGGTCATTGCAGGTTCCTCCTGCCTGGTTAGACGCGACACGCCACAGCGATGTTACGCCGCTTCAAAAGACGCAGACCACTGACGGATCAGACGGACATCTCTGTACTCGCCACCTTCCCACAACACTGCTTGTATTTCCGGCCGCTTCCGCAAGGACACGGCTCATTACGCCCGATTTTGATGGTATGAAACGGTTCCGGCGGATTGAGGGCTTTGTCCAGGTCGGAGATGTCCTCCGGTTCGTCCGGCTCGATGCCGATAATATAATGCCATCCGTGCTCCGTGCACTGCTGTGCCACATACTTGCCCTGTGCATCGTTCGCGACACGAACGATGATCGGATTTTTTCAGATCCCAATTTTGCCATTGCTGCCGTCCTCCTGTCTGTTCTAACGGAACTCCACGAAAATCCATTGGAATATACGCGCCGCCCGACAAATCGTCAGCCCTGTGTCGGAGCAGAGACCGTTTTTTTCATTTAGTACCCGCTGCAGTGTGGCTTCGATCTATCCGAACTCTTTCCTGCTAACGCGTCGCTTCTCTGAGTGCGCTGCGGAGAGAGGCGATGCCCAGCAGACCGAAGATCTCTCGTTCGGAGAGAGCTGTGGTCAGTTCCAGGCTGACATCCTCCACCACATCCTGGAACATCTGGCGTTTCTCGCGGAGTTTGGCGTCGATGCGGTCTTCGATGGTGTTGGCGCAGATATACCGATAGATCGTGACCGGATAGGTCTGGCCCATGCGATGCACGCGGGCGTCCGCCTGCTCCTCGATGGCGGGGTTCCACCAGCGGTCGAAGTGAAAAACGTAGGAGGCGGTCTGGAGGTTAAGCCCCTGCGCTCCGGCGCGCAAGGAGAGCAGCAGCGCTTTGTGCTGCGGGTGCGAGAGAAATCGATCGACGATCTCGGCCCGCTGACGGAGGCTCATGCTGCCGGTGAACGACAGCGGCTGAAACTCGCGCAGGACTTCGGCCAGCCGCCGGACACCGAACATCTCGTCCGTGAACTGGGAGAAAACGAGGGCGCGCTGGCCTTCGGCGACCAGGGTGCGCATCCGCTCCAGAATGTCCGACAGTTTGCCCGACTCGCCGCTGACGGGGTCGTAGTTGCACAGCTGCTTGAGCCGCGAGATCAGCTCCAGAACATGGACGATCGTGACGGAGCCTGCCGCCTGGGTCAGCTGCACGATGCCCTCCTGTTCGGCGCGGTCGTAGGCTTCGCGCTGTCGAGCCGGCAGTTCGATCGTGACATCGTTGATCCGTTTTGGCGGGAGTTCGGGCAGCACATCCTCTTTCCGACGCCGCAGCTGATTGGCGAAAAGCTGCGCTTTGAGTTCGGCCTGCGCGAGCGGCTGCGGAGGAGGCGAATTCGGTTCCAGGAGCAGGAAGTCGAGGAGCGAGGCGACATCTTCGAGGCTGTTTTCGAGCGGGGTGCCGGTCAGCGCCCAGCGCCGTTCACGCGGAACACGCTTGCAGGCGATGGAGACGGTCGAGCGGCGGTTCTTGATGCGCGAGGCTTCGTCCAGAATCACGACGCCCCACGGTTTCTGCAGCGCCGGGCTGTCCCGCAGATCCATCACATCCGCACGCAGTGTCTCGTAACCGATCAGCTTGATGTGGGCCGGAATCTGCCAGAGACGGCCGCGTTCCACCGGGCTGCCGGCCACGGGCACGACTTTCAGTTCTGGCGCCCAGCGGGCCAGTTCCCGCCGCCACTGCGTCAGCAGGGAGGCCGGGCAGACGATCAGCGCCGCCTCGGTCTGGCCCTGATGGATCAGAATGCGCAGCGCAGCGATGGCTTGAATCGTTTTGCCAAGTCCCATGCTGTCGGCGAGCAGCAGCGCGCGGCGGGAGAGCAGCGCCAGCACCCCTTCCCGCTGATAGGGCAGCAGGGGAGCAGGCCACTCCAGCACCCCGTCCGGCGTCACCAGGGCGGTGAGAGGAGGCTGCAGGGCAGCAGCCAGCAGCCGCATGAGGTCGGCCGCATCGGAGAGAGGCGCCTGCGTGCCGTCGCCCTCCGCCGTCTCCCCTCCGGCCAGTGTGGGATCGTCCAGGGTGTCGTAGTCGAACCAGCCGACAGTATGCCGAATGGCGCGGCCAAGATCCCAGGCCCCGACTTCAAGACAGCCGGAAACACCCTGCCGGAACGCGCCGACCTTCTCGCGCTTCACGACCCCCAGGCTAAACTCCATCCTTCTCGACCTCGTGCCACGAGGCTTGCGGATAGACTATTCGGAGCGCATACCGCAGCCGCTCGAATGGCTCGACGATAAAGCCCCGCCGCGCCAGCTCCTGCGCCAGGATGGCCGCACGCATCCCGGAAGTGGGCGGCTCGTTGATCCAGTTCCATTCCGCAGGAATGCCCGCCTCGGCAGGGGCGACCTGAACGAACGGAATAGAAGGAGCGAGTTCGGTGCGGCACGTTTCCGGCGAGCCGAGCGTGGGCAGGCTGACAAGCAAATCGGGTTCGCGTCGGCAGGCATCGAACAGGGAGTGCGCCAGCATGACGGTGCCCAGAGAGCGCACCTTGTCCTCCGGCCAGAGCAGGCCGGAAGGCGCAGCCAGCGTGTTGTGTACGAACTCCTGCGGCTGTCCTTTGCCGTCGAGGATCAGCAGGCCGCCGTAGAAGACATGCTCTGCGGGCAGATAGAGGATGTCCAGAAAGGCGGCCTGACCGACCTCGGCGGCGCGGGGGGTTTTGCGATAAGGGACCGGCACAGGCTACTCCCGCGTTTCGTCTTCTTCGTCCGGCACGATGTCCGTGTCGGCGATGGCAGTCGGGTCGAAATGCATCGTCTCTACGCTCACTTCCGCCTGATAAGACGGGTAGTAACGGTGCAGATCCCACAGGGTGATCCAGCGGCGCATCTCCGAGCGGATCGAGGTGCGGACATCCGCGCGCGCTTCCCGCAGCAGAGGGACTGTCACGCCGTACGCCGCTTCGTAGATCGCTTTGACCCGGTATTCGATCTCCTTTTCCTGCTCCTGTGTCGGCGATTCCAGTCGATAGGGCGCTTTGAGCAGGTCGATCCCATACCGCGCCTGCCGATCGTATTCGTCCTGCCCGAACCCGCCGGAACTCAGCCGCTGCTCATCGTGTGTGCCGCCCGTGACCGACTCGGTGATGAAGCCACTGGCCGTCGTGAAGATCGGAAGGAGCGCACTGCCGGCCATTTCTGCTGCTTCGCGCCACCAGCCCAGTTCCGCGTAGGCCGCCAGCCGCTGATTGAGCGAGAACTTCGCGACACGCTCCATTTCATCGAACAGCACCACCCACCCCTTGCAGCCGCTTGCCCGGAAGAACTGTGCCAGCAGACGGACTCGGTCATGGGCCAGAAAGGCGCTGCGCGGGCCGCTCAGATCGTAGGCGGCGGCCTGACTGATCTGCTTCAGACGGTTTTTGAGGATGGTCTTCAGGATCGCGCGGCCCTCGAAGTCGTTGAGAATCTGCACCCGAAACTCTTCGTCGGCGCGGAAGGCCTCGTAGAGATGGAGCAGTGCGCGGAACCGGTCGTCTATCGTCGCGTTCCGCGCCCAGGTCTGCAGCTCTTTGTAGGCATCCGAATCGGTACGGAGTCCTGCCGCCAGAGCGCGTATCGCCTTCCCAGTCTGTCCCGGTGCAGCGGCGGCTTCGGAGAGGGCTTTCACGACCAGATGCCCATTGCCCAACGGCATCTCCGGGCTGATCACGACATAACTGGTGACGAACCCCTCCCGCTCTGCAATCGTCTGCAGATAGTTGAGCAGATGCGTCTTGCCCGCGCCGAAGGTCGCCGAAATGAGGATCGGGCTCACGCCCTTGCCTGCCGCGAGTGCATCCAGCGACTCCTCGAAACGCTCACGCACATCGTGCTGCGTCGTTCCCAGCTGCGCGACGACGTCTCGGCTTGGCACCCCGGAACGCAGCGATTCGATGGCGCTTCGCGCCTCAACCATTTCCGGGTTCATTCGGCGCCTCCCAGCTGCACGAGCGATGCGGCGGGATTCGCATAACGGGCGTCATGCACCTCCTGCCCGATGCGGGTCTGCAGTGCGTCGTAATCAAAATAACAGCGCTTCACGGTCGGGTCGAGCGTCTTGTCTTTGTAGAAATTGGGACTGGTCAGGATCACCAGGAGAAACCGGTCGAACCGGTCTATCTCGTCGATGAACCGCCGGATCAGCGTCAGCATCTGCATATAGGCGGCGTCGCTGTAGAAGAGTTCCGGCTCCGCGCTTTCGTGCTCCTGGGCCAACAGTGTCAGCTCCTCCGAGGAGGCGCCGCGCACGAGGGCGTCCCGCACCTTCTGCAGCTGCTCGGCCTGCCGCTTGCCCTTGGCGATCTTCTTGAACTCATAGGGGCGAAAATCGAGAGTGACGACCAGGCCGGCATGACCGGTCTGCGGCAGCCAGTGACAGAACGATACCAGCATAGGGCGTGCGTTCGCGAGATTGATCCGTTCGTAGATCTGCACCTTTTTCAGTGCGGAGGAGGCACCGGGCAGCGCCTGCCCGGCGAACCAGCCCAGCAGCACCTCTTCAGACGTCGGTGTGACGGCATCGGGAATGAGCAGTGCGCGCCCCAGTGCGGTGACGGCGGTACGGAACTCGATTGAAAGCCGAGGATCGCGTATCTGCAGCGTTGCCAGTTCCCGCTGATACTGGTTGAGCAGGTCCAGTGGATCCCGACCGTTGTCGAGCGCGATCTGTTCCAGGTCGCCGAGCGCGCGGCCTGCGGCCAGATGGATACCCCGGCTTTCCAGATACTGCTGCGCCTGCATGGCGGCCCAGGCTTTCCAATCGACCTCCTGCGTGACCTGAAAGAAGAAGCGATCAATGCGGTGGAGATCAGGGCGTTTGCCCATCTTATCCGGCACCGCTGGGTCGAGATGGGCCGTAAAATAGTCCGCGGAAGCGGCCATCTCCTGCACACGGGCGGTGACTCGCTGCAGCTGCGCATCCGATCCCGAAATGACTTTGACCGCCGAACCGCCCGACCGGATATAGTCCGCCAAATACTCGTACTCTATCGTCGCCAGCCAGTCCTCCAGCGACAAGGCGGGAAGCGTATCTGCCATCTGATGAGGTTCCTTGTCTATTTGAAGAAGATGTTGAAGTAGCGGATGGGGCGGCCGTCTTCGGAGAGAACGGTAAAGACGTCTTTCTCTTTGTAGCTGCCGGTGGCATACTCGATCTCGAATCTGCGCCCCGCGCGTGTCCGTTTGATTTCGGACCGATGCAGGGCATAGAGCTGCTGTCCGAACGCGGCAGGCGGGTTCTCTTTCTTGTATCCGGGTGTCAGGCAGAACACGTCATAGATGTCGCGGAAGCGCGCATGGGGATCGTTCTGACTGCTCAGATGCACGCACGCACCGTAGAGGCTTTCGGCAAACTCCTGCGAGTTGGCGCCGGCAGTGCGGTCTCTCAGGCGCTTGAGTTCGGCAGCAACTACTTTCGGACGGATCGCAGGCCAGTTGACTTTGCCGAGCGCCAGAGTGCTCCGCGCCGGCTGGGCGCGGACTGTGATCGGAGAGGAGATCAGCGTCTCATCGTCTTCGAGCGTACGCAGGCTGAAGTGCTCCGCCGCAGCCGCCTGCAGCTCCTTCAGCCAGGCATCCGTTTCGAGATAGTCCCGTATGTCGAAATCCCAGGCGCTCTTCGTTTCAGAGGTCGTTTCGGGCAGCAGAGCGCTCAAGTCTCCGGCCTGCATCGCCGCTTTTTGCAGGTTCCCGATATGCCCTATCTGACAGGCCTTTTTCCAGGCCTTCAATGCCCCGACATACTTGTTCGCACTCTTCAGCAGAGCATCTACCTGCTCCTCATGTTCCTGCAGCGCCCTATCCAGATTCAATACCCTGCCTCCTTAACTATTTCTCCCTTATTTCGCCACAGCAGAAATTTTCTCCTGCGTCCTTTGCAGCTATTGAACATTCTCCAAATCGGATCGTCTCGGATTCCAGTGAAGTGGATCGGTCATGTGCCGATGTAAATTTCGTTTTAGCGAAGGAGAGATTTTTACTATGGGTCCGAAACGCCTCTGCAAATCCTGGTATCTGACGGCAGCAGCCGTCGCCGCAATATCTTTCATTGGTATCCAGTCCGAGTCCCAGCGTGTGGTCAGGCCACACCCCGGTCCCCATCACGGCGCTGGTGGGCGACAGGCCAATTCTCAGCTTGTCGGCGTTTACACGACGTTCGAGAACGCCGCCAAGATCATGGAAAGCGCGCTTCCTATCTACGACGGGCATCGGCATCGCGCCATCGAGCTGGCAAAGCTGTCGGCCAAAGAGATCCGCGAGGCCGCGACCGGCACCACAAATTCGGTCAATGGAGGCATGGGGCAGCGCCAGACGGCCTCAGTACGCGCCGCCCAGATTCCGAAGGGCCGCAATATGGCGCTGTCGAAATACTCGTCGTCCCAGATCGCGGCGAGCAATGCGCAGATGCAGCAGGGTATGCAGCTGCTCCAACAAGGTATGCAGCAGCTCCAGTCGCTCGGCAAGGATTCGGGCGGCCATATGAATGACGCCGCCGAATTCGGCAATATGGCGATGCAGGCGGCAAACACGGGTCTGCAGTTCGTCGCCGGCAAGACGGGCGCGCGACGGTAGCTCTCTTCCCGCATCGCTGTTTGCTTGCCGCCCGAAATACGGAGCGCTTCTCCCCTTAACGGCGCAGAGTATCGGCTGAGAAATTTCTGAAAACCTCTCCTGTTTTCTTTTCTGAGGAAAACGAGAGAGGTTTTTCCGTAATGCAGAGAGAATTTGCGCCTGCGCAGCTCTCTGCCTACAGTTCTGCCGACCGCCTATCCCCCCACAGAATAACCGTATCGTGAGCCTATACCGGCCGCCAGCCACAAATTTTTTACAAAAGGATCGAGAAGCATGTCCGAAACCGTCCGCAAACATCGTGAGTTCCTCTTTCCGGCAGTTGCGACCTTCTACCGGGAGCCGCTGGCGCTCGTGCGGGGCGAGGGAATGTATGTCTGGGACGAAGAGGGGGATCGCTATCTCGACTGCTTCGGCGGGGTGCTCACTGTCAGTGTAGGCCATGCGAATCCGACAGTCGTGAAGGCCGTCGTAGAACAGACGCAGCGGCTCTCGCATACCTCCGCCCTCTACGCCCATCCGAATCAGTCCGATCTCGCGGCAAAGCTCGCAGAGATCACTCCCGGACGGCTGAAGAAGTCGTTTTTCACCAGCACCGGCACCGAGGCGAACGACACCGCGATCATGGCGGCCAAAAGGTTTACGGGCCGGCAGGAGATCGTCGTCCTGCGCCACGGCTACAGCGGCCGGTCCGCCACGGCGCTTGCCGCCACGGGCAATCATACCTGGCGGCCGCTGGCTGCAGAAGTTACCGGGATGGTTCACGCCCACGCGCCCTACTGCTACCGCTGCCCCTTCAAGATGACCTATCCCACCTGCGGCCTCGCCTGCGCGGACGACATCGAAGAGCTGATACAGACGACGACTACCGGGGAGATCGCCGCCTTTATGTCCGAAACCGTGCTTGGCGTCGGCGGGTTCATCGTCCCGCCGCCCGGCTACTTCGAGCGCGCCGTAGAGATCGCCCGGAGGCACGGCGGGCTGTTTATCAGCGACGAGGTGCAGACAGGCTGGGGCCGTACGGGAGACAAATGGTTCGGTATCGAGCACTGGGACGTGGAGCCGGACATCCTCACTTCGGCGAAGGGCATGGGGAACGGCACGCCCATCGGCCTCACCATCGCGACCCCTGAGGTCGCAGACAGCTATACGGGCAATACTTTCGCGACCTTCGGCGGCAATCCTGTCTCGACAGCGGCAGCCCTTGCGGTCATCAAGGTCATCGAGGAGGACGACCTGCGCCGGAACTCGGCGGAAGTCGGGAGCTATCTCAGGGCAGGGCTGGAGGGTCTGAAGGAGAAGCATTCTATCGTCGGCGATGTGCGCGGGATGGGTCTGATGCAGGGTCTGGAGCTGGTGAAGGACCGCGCGACCAAAGAACCTCATCCGCAGGCGGTTCTCGCGGTTTTCGAGGAGACCAAGCGGCGCGGCGTCCTGATCGGAAAAGGCGGGATGCATGCCAGCGTCATCCGTACAGGAATGCCGCTGATCGCCGACCGGAACCATGTGGACGAACTGATCGCCGCCCTGGACGCAGGACTGACTGAGGCCAGCCGAAACTGAAAAAAGCGCTTTCATGACAGGATTTACTAGATTTGCAGGATGGGAACTCCTGATGGACAGCGGCGTAAAGTCGATCGGGTTCGAGGGCGCGGTCTGTAGCCGAAGCGGGAGGGCTGCCGGAATCGGCTATCTGTTTTTTCGGGGGCCGTTGAGCGGTGGAAACGAGAAAACGCGTTTCGCGGCCCGTTTGACGGAGGAGGCAGTCGATGTATCGGTGCCGCTGGTATTTGGGTCGACATTGACGGTTTCCGAGGAGCCGTCGTCGTACTGAATCGTATCGCTGCCGCTGGGATCGACCGTGCCGGTCGCTTCCGGCTGTCCGGCAGGGCTGTTGACCGTTTCGGTCGCACTGCCGTCGGGATTCACGCTGATGTCCTGGGTGCCGCCGTCGGGATAGGTCGTGGTGCAGCTGATAACATCCGCGACCCCGGCATAGATCTCATCGCAGCTGGTGTTATCCGCGAAGGTGCAGTGGGCTTTCGCCTTGAGAACGCCGTTGGTAATGGTGAAGTCGGAGACGCAGTGTTCTTTTTCGGAGTCGGTCAGGTCGATGGTCAGCGTGCCGTTACTGCCGGTCACATCGTCCGCCGTGACCGCGATCGTGCCGTGTTCGCCGGCGAACGCCCCGGCGGTAATCTGAAAGACCGTCTGGAAGGTCGCCGGATAGTTTCCCGGCTGATCGGCGGTCCACTGCGGTGCAGTCCAGGTGAAAGCGCCCGCCGTTTTCTGCAGAGCGCTGTCTACAAAGAGATCCTGCTGGCCGGAACCATCCGTATTAACAGTAATCGTGTAGTAGAGGCCCGTATCGGCGTCGAGAGCCGGAGTGGTGGGTGCGGGGGTCGGGGAGGCGGTGCGGCCGTGCCGAATCGCGTTCAGCCAGAGCCCGACTCGATTTCCCATAGGGACTGCGGCGGCCCGGGTTTCCCGACGCGCGAAGCCCGCTACGGAGAGCGTCGCGCGGGTGATTCGCATCGTGGCGACGGCGCGCTGTCTGGCAGTCGCCTTGGAGGACGAGGAGCAGCAGGAATCGTTCCCACTGCATCCTGCGGCGAGAACAGGCCCCAGAAGAACCAGAGCCGAAAGCGGATAGATACGCTGCATGGCAATCCCCTTATCAACGGCAGAAGATGATGTCTCCCCTTTATACGAAGCTTCGTCTCTAAAGTGACAGCTCTTTCGCTTCCTCATTTGCAGAATGATGTTACAAGGGTATAATGGGCGCATTATGCATAACAAGAGTTTTGTTTTTCTCGCCTCGGTACTGCTCTCCATCTCTCTGATTCTTTCCAGGGCAGACGTATCCGCGCAAGGGGTTTCAAAGCAGCCTCGGGTCGCAGTATTCTATGAGCCAGGGTTTCCCTACTTCGGCGTGAATTCGCAGACATCGCCTCCTGAACTCGTGCGTCATCTGCGGGAGACCGGAGTGCAGGCGGAACTGCTGGGGGAGGACGCCCTGGCCGATACAAAGCGCTTCAACGCTGCGGCATTCGCCGCGCTGGTGCTTCCTTACGGCAATACCTATCCGGATAAGGCTTTCGCTGCGATGCGGGCTTTTCATCAGGCGGGGGGTGCGCTGATCCTTTCCGGTATTCCCTTCACGCATCCGGTCGCGCGCACGGCTTCGGGAGAGTGGCGGGATCTGGGACATCGCCAGGAAGCGGCGCTGTTCGGCCCGCACGGCATCGGCGTCAGCGGCTTTACCGACTCGGAAAAGGATACGATGCCGACTGTATCTCCCAGCGATCCGCTCGGCATCGGCCCGCTCCTTTCCAATCCAAATGCTTATGCTCATGCCCAGCGCCTCGACCCTGGCTCGCTGCCGGCCGGGGATGTCGTGATCCCGGTGATTGGAGACGCGCGGCGGCCTGCTGTCGCTATCGTACTGCATCATACTGCGCCTTACAAAGGCGCAGTCGATGTCTGGACGCAGCACGGCCCGAACGGAGATCTGGAATCCTGGTTCACCGATCAGCTGCTTCTGCGCGGCACGCTGTTCGCACTGCAGCAGAAAGGGCTGCTCTCCGTCCCACAGCGTCAGGCCGGTTACGCCCGCCTCACGCGTATTCCGAAGCCGCCTGTGTACAACGATGTCGTTCTGCCCAGCATGCCCCGTCCCTACCCCACTTTTCAGCCGAAGATGCCGCCGCCCGCACGGCATCTGTATGTTGCGGACCTGCGGCATCTGACCCCAGACGAGCGAGTTCTCCTGCTCTCATTGCAGGGGCTGGTCAACCGTATGCAGCCGCGCATCTACCTGATTCTGAGGGATGGGGACACGTTCTGGCTGGACGAGATGCGCCGCCAGGGAGTGACGGATGCGCCGATTCCGGTGGCGGACCCCCTGAGTTTGGTGGAGCAGTTCCGAAGCAGTGCGCGCGGAGCCGTCGTCTCCGACCCCAAGGTCTATCTCACCCCCTGTGTAGCAGCCTGCATCGCCGGACTGGATGATCTCCTCATGGCCACGCCAGCGCTCGCACATCGGCTCAAACTGCCGATCAAAGCCGACCTGCGCGGCAAATTCAAATCTGACATCGAGGCTTTGCGCTACGTGCGCACCAGCCTTCAGCCGCGCCTCAACCCCTATCTGGCCTGCTCGCTCGACCCAGCCATCTTCGATGCGGGTGCGCTGGATCAGATCATCGCCGCCAAGGGGCTTGTTTTCTGGATTACCGGAACGAAGGCGCAGAACCTGCCGGGCGCGAGAGGCCCCGAGGAGATCTCTGAAGTGAAGGCGATTCTGGCGGCGATGCCACTGGGAGCGGTCGTGCGTGGATTCTGGTGGCACGGAGAGGATATCGGGATCAACGAAGGCCCCGGTGTCTCCCTGGGCAGTCGCTTCGGCAAAGTGACCATTGTCAGCGACTACGTGGCGAACTTCTCGGTATTCAGCGGCGCGCCGCAGCCCACTCTCCAGCAGAAGCCGCAGGCCCCGCCTCCTGCCCTCGATCGCAGCAAGGTCTACTTCTGCTTCACGATGTCGGATGGCGACAACCTCTGCACCTGGAGGGACTACTTCCGGACCTATTTCGAAGACCCGTTGCATGGAACCATTCCCATCGGCTGGGGCATGGGTCCGTCGCTGATCGACAACGCGCCAGTCTGGGCGCGCTGGTACTACGATCACGCGACACCCAACGACGAGTTTCTGTGTGATGTCTCAGGCATTGGCTACATCTATGGCCCTGACTGGGCAGCCTCTTTGAAGGATCGGGAAGGCGCATTCGCAGAGTTTTACCGGTGGACAGCCCTGTATATGCGCCGCCTGGATATGCACACGATCCGTCTTATGAATGTCGAAGCGCCCGATATCGCGCAGGCCGCCCGCCTCATGCCGGGAGTGCGCTTTCTGACGCCCGACTACGGCAGTTCCGGCGGCAAATCCTACCGTCAGCTGACCTACGATCTGCCGGGTGACCAGACGGTCTTCCGCGCGATCACTGGAGCGGATGCGGGACCGGAGAAACTTACCGCTCAGATCAAGGAACGCATCGGATCGGCGCGCCCCGCCTTCACCAACGTCTTTATCTGGAACTGGGGATCCAAACTCTCCGATCTGAAGCGCATTCAGGAACTGCTGGGGCCGGAATACGTGGCCGTGACGCCCTCGCAGCTCCATATTCTCTACAAACAGGCGCAGAACGCTGGCAAAGAATAACATTCGCGACCCGAGAAAGATCGATGCACTATGTCCACGGATAACCTGAACCGTTTTGCTGTCTCGTCTTACAGCCTGCATCGCACGCTCGGCTCGATGTACCGGGACATGCCCGGCGACGACGGCACGCGCCCCTGCCAGCGGCCCCAGAGCGCGCTGTCCCTGCTGGATCTTCCGGCCAGTCTGGCCGCCCACGGCTTCCCTATGCTGGAGATTTCGCATCCGCATCTGCCAAGCCGGGAACCGGCCTATCTGAAGGAGCTGCGGGCGGCGATCGCACAGGCGGGCGTTACCCTCCTGTCGATCCTGGTGGAAGCGGGCGATCTCACGGATCCCGTGCATGGCGCCCGCGATCAGGCGTGGATGGCGGACTGGATCGAGACTGCCGGACTGCTGGGGGCACAGCGCGCCCGCCTTATCGCCGGACAGGCGCCCTATACCGACGAGACTCTGCGGCGCAGTTCGGAAGCGCTGCACACCCTGGCCCAGCATGGCCGCGAACACGGAGTTCGTGTGACGACGGAGAACTGGTTCGACCTCCTCGCCACTCCCCAGGCCGTCTGCAGTCTGCTGGACAGCCTGGAGGGCCAGGTTGGCTTCAATCTGGACTTCGGCAACTGGGAAGGGCCGTCTAAATACGCCGATCTGGCGACCGTTTTTCCCTATGCAGAGACCTGCCACGCCAAGTGCGCTTTTGTGGCCGAGTATGAACCGGACGCCGAGGATTTCCGAATGTGTCTCGATATGGCGGGGCAGAGCGGCTTTTCCGGTCCCTACACCCTGATCTACGACGCCGCTGGACCGGACGAATGGAAAGGTATCGAGATCGAGCGCGATCTTGTGCTCGCATCACTCCAGTAGAATGGCTCTGGGACGCTGTCCCTTCCCCTACGGCTGCCCTGCCGAAAATATCACTCGGGCCCGTCCGCCGCCTTCCGGGCGGCGGTCGTAGATTGTCTCGCCCTGCAGATCCCAGCGGGCCATATTCTCGATCAGATCGAGGCCGGTATTGGCGGAGACGATCGGGTCGAAGCCGTCGGGAAATCCAGGGCCGTCGTCCTCGACCTGAAGCACCGCCGTTCCCGCATCGGCCCTGAACGTCACCAAGGTTTCGCTTTTGCCGTGTTTCTGGGCATTGGAAACCAGTTCGTTCGTGATGAGCGCGAGGGAGGTCGCCTGCCGCCCAAGGAGCCTCACCTCGTCGATTGAGAAACGCAGCAGATGGCTGCCGGCGGTCTGCTGAAGCATGTCGAGAAGTTTGTCCAGAACAGCTTTGGCAGAGAGAGTCTCCTGTTCACTGCCTTCCTTCGCCTCCTGGGTCAGAATGTCGTGAATGACGCCGAGCGCCCGCACATTGGCGCTGAGCCGGGCAAACTCCTCTACCGGCACCATCTCCCTTCCGTCGCCTCGCTGCATATCGATCAGCGCCGACATCAGCTGGAGATTGTTCTTAACTCTATGATGCGTCTCCGTCATCGCCCGCTGCAGGCGGACGTTCAGCAGCTGCACCTGCATCTCTGCCCACTTGCGCTCGATGCCAAGCGCCAACTGGCTGGAAACGGCGGCCATCGCGTCCAAAGTGTCTTCCGACAGAGAGTGTCCGGCAAACAGGGCCATCACACCCACCAGTCGATCTTCGACCACCAGCGGATAGCCGGCAAAGGAGACCATACCTTCCCGTCTGGCCCACTCCTGATCTCCGACCTGTGGATCTCCCACGACTTCATTGGTGAGATGAGGCTTGCGCCCCTCTGCTATCAAGCCGATTTTGAACTTTCCGACAGGCACTCTGCTGTGGGGACCGTCCAGATGGGTATAGAGGCCGGCGCTGGACTGCAGCTCCAGAATATTGGCAGTTTCGTTCAGGGTCCAGACGCGCGCGAACGCTCCATCGAGATGGCGCACCAGAATCTCCGCACACTCCTGCAGAATGATCGGCAGCGGCTGTTTGGCGGTGATAGCCTTTCCGATCTCGACCCCAAGCTCGGCGAGTCGGGTGCGTTCCTGCAGCGCAGCCTCGGCGCGTTTGCGCTCGGTGAGGTCCAGACAGGCCCCGGTCATATAGAGAGGGCGGCCTTCTTCGTCGCAGACGGTCTTGCCTTTATCTAAGATCCAGCGTTCTCCTGACGGGGTCAGTACGCGCATCTCCATCTCGAAATCCGCGCCTTCGTCCCGGCACCGTTCGCTGCGTGCCATGACCTCCGGACGGTCTGCCGGATGGACCTGGGCGAGAAAATTTTCGAGGGTACGCACCGTGACACCCGGTGCAAGCCCAAAGAGCCGGTCGAGGTTTTCGTCCCATTGCAGTTCGTTGGTGCGGATGTCCCACTGGAAGGTTCCTGTATCCGCCGCTTCCAGGGCCGCGCCAAGCCGTTCCATGCTGTCCCGGACGGCCTGGCTGGCGGCGATCCGCACTTTCGAAAGTTCCAGAAGCGCCGCAACTCGGGCGAGCAGTTCCTTGGCGCTAAAAGGTTTGGCGATATAGTCGTCTGCGCCGGCGGAGAGCCCCTCGATGCGCGCCTCTGTTCCGGCCCGCGCCGACAGCAGAATGACCGGGATCGTACGGGTCTTCGGGTCTGTCCGCAGAATCTGCAGCGCACTGAAACCATCGCGTCCCGGCATCATCACGTCGCTGAGCACCAGGTCGGGCTTCACTTCGCAGGCAGCAGTCAGCAGGGCATCGCCATCTGCGACCGCAATCACGTTATATTCGGCGCTGAGCAGCCGCTGTACGTACTCTCGCATATCGGCATTGTCGTCAGCCAGCAGAACGATCGGGAGCATCTCCCCAGCAGCGGTGCGCCTCATATTCCTTCGGGAAAAGCCAGGGGCATTCCGCTGTTCCGCATCCGCTTCCAAAGTCGCAGGCTCCAGTTCCGGAAGCCATCGAAGCGCCTCTTCAAGATACAGACTGCCTGTGGAGGGAGAGGAGGACACGCTGCGGGACTTCTGAACGTGCTCTGGAGAGAGATGGGCAGTTCCCGAGGGTATCGACACCGTAAACTGAGTGCCCTCCCCTGCCTGACTGCTCACCGCAATCTCTCCGCCATGCAGCTTTACCAGTTCCCGGACCAGCGCCAGCCCGATTCCTGTGCCTTCGTGGGTTCGGGAGCGCGCGCCTTCCACGCGGTGAAAGCGTTCGAAGATCTGCGGCAGCTGCTGTTCGGGGATACCCGATCCGGTGTCGCGCACTCTGAGTTCGACGGCCTCGCCGTGCGCCGCCAGAGAGACTTCGATCTCTCCCTCCGCCGTGAACTTAAAGGCGTTGGAAAGCAGATTGAGAACGATCTTTTCCCACATCTCACGGTCGACGCAGACAGGCAGCGCCGGGGTCGGACAGCTAACGATCAGCCGCATACCGGCTCTCTCGACCGCCGACCGGAAGACACTCGCCAGTTCTGTCGTGAACGCTCCGAGGTCCGTCAATTCGCAGCGCGCCTGTACACGGCCGGCTTCCAGGCGCGAGAAGTCGAGCAGAGCGTTGACGAGTTTGAGCAGACGCAGCCCGTTGCGGTGAACGACCTCCAGGTTCTGACCGTCAAGGAGTCTTGCTTCGCTGTTGAGCGCATCCTCCATCGGCCCGAGCATCAGGGTAAGCGGGGTGCGGAACTCATGGCTTACATTGCTGAAGAACGTCGTTTTGGCGCGGTCGAGTTCCGCAAGCGCATCGGCACGTTTGCGCTCTTCTTCGTAGGCCCGCGCGTTGGCAAGCCCCGCAGCGATCTGACCTGTCAGCAGGGTGACAAATCCGAGATAGTCTGCATCCGGCCGACAGAAAGGGTTCAGAGCGACGACCAGGAATCCCGCTGGCCGCTCCTGGCCCTGCTGCGCCAGCAGCACGAGAAGCGCCTGGTCCGGCGGTTTGTCCCAGGGTCCGCTGGGCAGGTTTTCAAAATGCGCGGAGAGGTTTTCGACGAGCACTGGCTCCGATGCGGACAGCAGCTGGTGAACCGGCCAGGGGAAAGAGATGTCTTCCGAAGGCGGCATGGAAACTGCCGCGGCGTGTTCTTCCGAAATACCGGTTGTGCAGGCCAGATGAGCCCCGCCGTCGTCCCCATCGAAGAGATAGGTCAGCGTGAACGGCACATCGTGCGCTTCGGCTTCGAGGCAGGCTCGCAGCGCAGCAAAAACCTCGGTGGAAGTCTGCGTCACCGCGAGCGCCGCCGCTAAATCGCGCAGCAGCGTCAGCCGCCTCTCCCCAAGTACGCGCGCGGTGACTTCGGTAACGACGCACAGCATCCCATCGGTTTTTTCTGCGTCGTTCGCAAGCGGACTGTAAGAGAACGTGTGGTACGTCTCTTCCGAATAGCCGCTGCGTTCCAGGAAGAGCCGAAGAGCCTCGTCCCAGGTGGCTTCGTCGTTCTGCAGAACGGCTTCGATCCGCGGCCCGACCACCGGCCATATCTCGGCCCAGACCTGCTGCGCAGGCTGACCGAGCGCCCAGGGATGCTTGACACCCAGAGTAGGACGATAGGCGTCGTTGTAGAAAAAGGTCAGTCGGCTGCCCCACCCCATCCACATCGCGTAGCGTGAGGTGAGCATAATGCGCACAACGGTCCTCAGACTCTGCGGCCATGTCTCGACCGCTCCTAACGGGGTTTGAGACCAGTCTTTAGCGCGCATCAGGGCAGCCATTTCGCCGGTGCCGGGAAAGAAACCGTCTCGATTGTGGTCGGTCAGCTGTGCAGGATCCATTTTCTGAAGGGTTCTTTCCGGATCGACGATTGAGATCTTCTGCATAGAAAACGGAGGAGAATCCCCGATTGTTCCTTCGTTTCACTGCGGTCGCCTGCCATGTCATGAGGGCTGCAATCCCGCGATTCATGGACAACACCGTTCCCAGCTTGCTATAATAAGGTTACGATGGATAGTTTCATCACGCACAAAATTTTAATGGGAGGGATGTCATGCTGGTTTCGAACATCCCGGCGCTGATTCTGGCTCCGATGGATGGCATCACCGACGCTCCGATGCGCGCACTGCAGGGAGAGACCGGCGCTTTTACGTTCGCCGTTTCCGAGTTTCTGCGCGTCAGCAGCGAGGTGCCGCCGCGCCGCGTCTTTTTGCGCCATATCCCCGAACTGATGCACCAGGGCAGGACGCCGACGGGCCTGCCGGTGCAGGTGCAGCTCCTCGGGGGCGATTCGGGGCGCATGGCAGCAGCGGCGGCCGTCGCCTGCGAAGCGGGGGCGACCGCCATCGATATCAACTTCGGCTGTCCGGCCCCGACCGTAAATCGCCATGACGGCGGCGCAACGCTGCTGAAACACCCGAACCGAATCCGGGAGATCGTCGCAGCCGTGCGTTCGGCGGTTCCAAAAGAGATCTCTGTCTCCGCGAAGCTGCGCCTCGGCTGGGAGTCCATCGACGACATCCATGCCAACGCCGACATGGCGGCGGAGGGAGGCGCGGACTGGCTGACCATCCATGCCCGCACACGCGCGCAGGGCTACAAACCGCCGGTCTACTGGAAACCGATCGGGACTGTACGCGAACGACTCGGCCTGCCGGTCGTCGCCAACGGCGACATCTGGACGCTTACCGACTTTCAGCAGTGCCGCGCAGAGACAGGGTGTCTGCATTTTATGCTCGGCCGAAGTGCACTGGCGAATCCTCTGCTGGCGTCTCAGGTCGCAGCCGAACTCGGGATCGGTTCCGACAGATCTCTGCCGCGAATCGAAACCCTCTGCGACTGGATCCCCCACCTCCAGCGCCTGGTGTACTGGACCGACTTCTATATAGACGATGCCCGCAAGGGAACTCTCCTGCGCCTGAAGCAGTGGCTGCGGCTCGCCAGCAATTACGGCAGTTTTGCCGCCTTCGATCTCATCAAACGCACCCAGTCCGTCGAAGAGCTGTTCACCGCCCTCGCATCCGCCGACGAGCTTCCCCTGTCGTACAGGATCGACACCAATGCTGCTCCCGAAATGGTTTCCGCCTCCTGCGAGCTGCCCTGACAGGGCGGATCCGGTGACACTGACGCAGGCAGCAGAGAGTTTTATACTGGCGAACCGTTTCGTCACGGCGCGTGTGGACAGACAGTCCGGGGATCTGGTCTCCCTGAAATACCAGGATCAGGAGCTGCTCGGTTCGGGGTCGGGGCATCCGGCCGGCTACTGGTCGCACACGCCGACGCGCGGGCCGCGCACCGTTTCCTCGGTCACCATCGATCCCGCTCGAAATGCGGGGGAACGCGCAGAAGTCTCCGTTAAGGGTTTTTATGAGGGAGCCGCGCTCGGGCAGGGCCCCGGCGGCAGTGTCGCCGGGACGGGATACGCGGTTACTGGTACGAGCGCGACGTTCTTTTCGATGCCGGCTCGATGCAGGCGGGGGACAATGTGCTCAAACTCACGGTTCCCGCAGGCGGGGCGATGAGCGGCGTCGAGTACGACTATCTGCGGCTCGAACTCGCCCCCACCCCATGGCAGGCGCCGTGATATTTAGAAGGAGTGTCGGTATGCGCAGGAGGATGTCGGCGGCGTTATAGATCGGTCTGCTGTTCGTGGTGATGACTTGTTCGCATGCGGGCGGCCAGGGCAGGCGCGTCGAATCGCTGGACGCGCCTTGGCGTTTCATGATGGGAGATGCGCAGAGTGCGATGCAGCCGACCTTCGACGACTCCAGCTGGCGCAGAGCCCGGTGTCAAGGCGATCCCCTCCTCCCTTCCGACCCTTTTCTCGGACTGGTCCCCGCGCGATGCCGAGCCGCACAGGGAGAGCGTGGAGGTCTACAGCAACTGCGAACAGGTAGAGCTGTTTCTGAACGGCACGTCGCTCGGAAGTCAGTCCCGCCCTGCCGACGCCGCACCGCGCCTCTGGAAGGTTCCGTTCGAGCCGGGAACGCTCCGCGCCGTCGGTAAAAATGCGGGCCAGTGCATCGCCATTTTACGCGCCAACGCTCCGGCAGGACTGATCCTCCTTACCGCGACTGCAGCCGGATTCGCGCCCGCAAGCGTCACGGTGCAAACGACGGATCGCGCTCCCATACCGCCGCGCTAACCCCCTGCATTCTCCTGTGTCGATCCCTCTCGCATTTTGGGAACAGACAGCCCTTCCTCCCCGTCTACGCCCTATTGAAATCGATGCTGCCGCCTCTCAGGTGTCTGCTTCACTGCCCATTTCCCATTCGACCGGTTCTAGGGACGGAACTGCCTGTCACGCCAACTCCGTCGGCGTGCCTCCTATCTGCGGCAGAACGGTCTTTAACGTACCGGACAGATTCTGTCCATCATTTCATGCAGAGAGAGGCCGCCCGACACAGCGCAGCAGAAGCGTTCGCCGTCGGCTGAGCCTGAGGGAAGGCTTGATGCAAAATTCGAACGATCCACTTCATTCCGATCCGG
This sequence comes from Chthonomonadaceae bacterium, assembly GCA_043733205.1. Classification (GTDB taxonomy): domain Bacteria; phylum Armatimonadota; class Chthonomonadetes; order Chthonomonadales; family Chthonomonadaceae; genus JANXLO01. Next base: position 1,525 of record JAYTGR010000124.1, on the reverse strand, counting down.
TGCCGCCCAGTTCCTGCACGGACACAGAAACCTCCCCCAGTTTAGAGCAGGCGCTAAGTGAAATGCCGTCGGTGCGGAAATCACGGCGTGAATTCCTTGCGGAAACGACGGCGATCGGAGTGGGCGTCGCGCTGGGAACGGCGTCCGCTGCGGATGAGGAAGCAATGGCCGGCACGCTTCCGCCTGCCGTTCAGACACCCGCTGCGCTGGCAGGAGAGGCCGCCGTCACGCTTCAGATCAACGGCAGAGCCTACCCGATGAACGTAGAATCCCGCGTGTCTCTTCTGGATGCGATCCGGGAGCGCGCACAGCTGACCGGCACGAAAAAAGGCTGCGACCACGGGCAGTGCGGGGCCTGTACGGTGCATATCGATGGACGCCGGACGCTCTCCTGCCTGACGCTGGCGCTTATGCACGAAGGGCAGCAGATCACTACCATCGAAGGGCTGGCGGAGGGTGACAAGCTGCATCCAATGCAGGCTGCCTTCCTCTCCCACGACGGTTTTCAGTGCGGCTTCTGTACTCCCGGTCAGATCATGTCGGCCGTTGGAATGGTGCAGGAAGGTCATGCTCATGGCGATGACGAGATCCGTGAAGCGATGAGCGGGAATATCTGCCGGTGCGGCGCTTACCCCAATATTCTGGCGGCGATCCGTGGCGCAATGGAGGGGAAGATCGATGCATCCATTTAGCTATATTCGAGTCGAAGACGCGCATACGGCGATAGGCGAAGCGGCCGCCCTGCCGGAGGCGGCGTTCGTTGCGGGTGGTTCTTCGCTGATCGATCTTATGAAACTGGACGTCCTGCAGCCGGCACGGCTGATCGACATCAACAGACTGCCGCTCACGAAAATCGAAACCCTTGCCGATGGCTCGGTGCGTATCGGCGCGATGGTGCGTAACAGCGATATGGCTTACGATGAGACGATCCGTACGCGCTATCCCCTCCTTTCCGAGGCGGTCCTGGCGGGCGCGTCGGCGCAGCTGCGCAACGTGGCGACCCTCGGCGGCAACATGATGCAGCGGACACGGTGTTTCTATTTTCGCGATACGGCCATGCCGTGCAACAAGCGGGAGCCCGGCTCCGGGTGCTCCGCAATGGAGGGCATCAACCGCATCCACGCCGTGCTTGGCGGCAGCAGCAAGTGCATCGCCGCACATCCGTCCGACATGTGTGTCGCTCTTACGGCTCTCGATGCAGTCGTGCATCTGCAGGGACCACAGGGCGAGCGCACCCTCCCGTTTACCGATTTCCATCTGCTTCCCGCCGACCATCCGGAGAGAGAGACGGCGCTGGAGCATGGAGAACTGATCACCGGCGTAACCCTGCCGGCTCTGCCGTTCGCAAGGCGGTCGCACTACCTCAAAGTGCGCGACCGAGCTTCCTACGCTTTCGCGCTCGTCTCCGCAGCCGTGGCGCTCGATGTCCAGGATGGAAACATCGTAAGCGCCAGACTGGCGCTGGGCGGCGTTGGCACCAAGCCCTGGCGGGCCGCAGAGGCGGAGCAGGCGCTGCAAGGCAAAC
>JAYTGR010000123.1:0-2518 GCA_043733205.1 Chthonomonadaceae bacterium | reverse complement strand
GCTATTGTGATTACCGCGATCGTCACCAGTGACAACCATTTGGGAGCCTACTATGCCCGCTTCCGCCCCGAACGCCTCGGGCAGCGCCGCCGCCGGCTGCAGGAGGGCTTCCGGCGCGTGGTCGATGCGGCGCTGGAACGCCGTGTGGATCTGTTTCTGCACGCGGGCGATCTCTTCGACCGCCCTGACCCGCGCAATGCCGAGCGCCATTTTGTGGCAATTCAGTTCAAACGCCTCCGGGAAGCCGGGATCCCCGTGTTCGCCATCGCCGGAAATCACGACAGCCCCCGCAGTTTCGGCTACGATGGCGGCGTACTGCCACAGGAAGAGATGCATGTTCTCGATGCGGTTCACCTCTTCAAACAGACCGACGTGTTCGGGATAGAGACGGTCACGATTCGCGGACAGCAGATTGCGGTCCGGGGGATGAGCAGCGACTTCAACCGTCTTGAGAACTCCTGCCCTCTCGAAGGCATGGGGGCGCAGCCGCGTGCAGGCGACATCGACCTGACCCTGCTGCACTACAGCGTGGAGGGATGGGGCCAGCCGTTCGCCCAGGAACCCTGCCTATCGCTCGCCAATCTCACAAAACTGGAGACCGACGCGATCTGTGTGGGGCATCTGCATCGGCGCAATGAAACGCGCCTGCCGCAGGGCGTCGTGCTCCTGAACCCCGGTGCAACGGAGCATATCGACTTCGGCGAAGAGAGCCTCCCCTGTGGCTATTGGCTGCTGCACTGTCAGCCGGGCCAGGTGCAGACCGAATATGTGCCGCTGCCGACCCAGCCCATGCGGACCCTGGAACTGGATATGAACGGCCTGCCGCCTCCCGCAGAGGATGCGGACGATCCCTTGATGGAGACGCTGCTTGCCCGTGTTTGCGAGGTTTCGCAGCAGGAGCAGCTGCTGCGCGTTCGGCTGACCGGCCGGCTGCCCCGCACACGCTTCCAGAACCTGGATCTGAGCCGCCTCCTGGCGCAGGGAAGCGCCGGGAACTTCCATTGCCAGGTCGAAACCGACCATCTCACTGTGTTCGATCCGATGTCGGAGATGCTGGTAGGTTTCGGCGTCAGTTTCGATGCGGGTGAAGAGCTGCAGAATATCTCCCGTGCTATCGCTGCGCAGTATGCCGACAACGAGACGGAAAAGGAGATCTGCTGCCTCGCCGCCCAAAGACTAGAAGCGGCCTATCGGCGGCTGACCGGCGGCGGCCGCTCCTGAAAGGAGACAATCATGATTCTGCTTCACCGACTTCATACCCGGAATTTCAAACAGCTCGCGGATGTCACGCTCACTTTTCCGCAAAGCGGAACTGTGCTCATCGAAGGGCATAATGAGGCGGGCAAGTCGTCGCTGTTCGAGGCCGTCTACTTTGCGCTCTACGGAAAGCCTTTGATCGGTGATCGAGACTTCAAACTGGAGTACCTCCGCGCCTACGGCACAGAGGAACTCGGCGTCGAGCTGGATTTCTCCATTGAAGGGCGGCCCTATTCCGTCTCCCGCCGTCTCAAGACACAGCAGCGCGCCTCTCTTACCCTGCAAAAGGAAGATGGCTCCACGGAGACGATCAACACGCTGAGTGAGGTCAACAGGCGGCTGATAGAGGAGCTGGGTATCAGCGCAGCGAGCCTGCTCAATACCTGTTTCGTGGAGCAGAAGCGGCTGGATCGACTGGAAGGACAGGATACAAACGAACGGCAGACCACCATTAACGAACTGCTGAACCTGCGCGTCCTGACGCAGCTGCGCAATGAATTCCGCATCTCCCCCGAAGAACTAACTTCCATCCGAACCCTGAAAGGGCGCGCTGGGGTGGCGAAACTAGACGACGAACGCTCCCGCCTGGAAGAAGCAGTCCGTCAGGCCCATCTCTGCCTGCTGTACACACTTTTGGGGCAGAGTGAAGCGCAGTGGATGCGGTGGCAGCAGGAGATCGAGGCAGGGTGGGCACGGCAGGCAGCAGTCGCCGAGCGGCGCGCGCAGATCTTGGCGAATTTTCAGGAGTGTGTCCGGCTGCGACAGGTTCTCGAAGCTCTGACAAACAGCCTGCCCCTGCATGTTCGTGGCTGGCAGGAAGCGGAAAACCTGCTGGCCCAAGCGCAGGCGCGTGTCGGTCAGCTGCAGACCCTCACCGATACCCTGCCGCAGCGCAGCGCACAACTGGTTTCCTGGCTGAACATGGCGGAGTCGCTGGCAGCGCTGGAAACCTTGGAAACCGAAACCGCCGGATCGACACGCGCCCTGGAAGCGAAGCGGCAGGAGCTGGAGAGGTTCGATGCGCTGCAGGCCGCATGGGACATTGGAGAGACACAGCGCGCAGACGGCCATCAGGCTCTTGTACAGAGCAGAGAGACCCTGTGTGCCGCCGAGCAGCAGTGGGCAGGCCGACAAGCTGCCGAACGGCGTTTTCAGCAGATGCGAACTCTGCTCGGTAAGATCGAGGCTGGCGAACAGGCCGCAATAGCGCGGGAAGAGAGCGGGAGACGGCTGCAGACTGCTCACCTGGAAGCTGGCCGCC
>JAYTGR010000122.1:0-7078 GCA_043733205.1 Chthonomonadaceae bacterium | reverse complement strand
CGGTGAGAGTGTCTGCGCAAGGCCTTCCGGCAGAATGACCGCCGGATGCAGCAGCCCGACCGCGATAGGGGACGCCACATGAGGGGAGGTAAATACCGGGGGAGCGGGCGCATGCAGCGTCTGTTCCACGGTGCGGAGCGTTACGCTGCTGGCTGCCTCGCTCCACGGGGAGACATCGTGTTTGAGGCGGACGGCCGTTCGGCAGCCATGCACGAAACGCAGTCCGCCCCATCCGACTCCCAGAAGGTAAGCCGCGAGCATTGCCCACCCGTACCAGGCGATCGTCGGCTGCATCGGAAGCTCCGCAGAGATGGCAACGCGATACGGCTTGTCGGAGGAAGAGAGAACCACCTCGCCTTTTGCGGCGGCAGGCTCTGCGGGCGCCGCGCCAGGCAGGGCAACGGTAATCAGCCCGCATCCCGCCTTCGCTTCCATACCGACTGCGGCCGGGGCAAGAAGCAGGCAGACCAGTCCGGTTAGGCAGAGGCAGTGCCGCACGGCAGGGTCACGCCGAAAAAACAGGCGCGATGCACACAGCACGACCAGACAGATCACCGTAAGATGCAGCAGCAGGTTCAGCGCATACGCGAGAACGGCGGCGGGGGCAGGGGTCGTGAGAACGCTCATGGCTTTTTCTCCTCAGCCTGCTCGATCAGGGCGCGGATACGGTCGGCCTCCGCCTTGGAAAGCTTGCGGCCATCCAGAAGCGTCATGACCAGACCTTCCGTCGAGCCTTCGAAGACCGCGGTCAGCAGGCGATTCAGAACCCGTGAGCGGGCATCCTCTCTCGCTACGGTCGCGCGGTAGTAGAACGCCTTGCCGACTGCGCGGTGGAGCAGCCAGCCCTTTTCCACCAGCCGCGTCAGCTGTGTCTGGACCGTATTGCGCGCCAGATCGCGCTGGGCGGCGAGAATGGTGTGGACCTGGGTCAGCGTCACCTCGTCCCCGTGCTCCCACACCACGTTCATTATCTCCGTCTGCGCCTCGGAAAGGGGAGGCAGCGGCTCGTCCTCATGCATCGGTCACACTCCTTTCTGCCAGAAAACCTACCTCTGTAGGTTACAGTACACCTACAGATGTAGGTTTGTCAAGGGCAGCGAGAATAATTTATTGCAAGGGGAGATTGATGTCTTCGTGGAGGGATTCCGTCGATGCTGAGCTGCCGCAAGGTCTGTGTAACAAGAAGAAGGCGTTTCGGTCGAATGATTAGGCCGGTACGGTGGCGCCCACAAGACGCGGCGCTGGAAAGAAGAGAATCACCATGGTTATCACCCGCAGGCGGGCTTTTACACTGATCGAACTCCTCGTCGTCATCGCGATTATCGCGATCCTCGCGGCGATTCTATTCCCTGTTTTCTCCCAGGCTCGCGCGAAAGCCCGCCAGGCGGCCTGTATGAGCAACGAGAAACAGTTCGGCGTCAGCCTGCTGATGTATGTGCAGGATTTCGACGAGACCTTTCCGCGCGCGGCCAACAGTGCATCGCCCAAAAAAAAACTTACGGTTAACATCGCGCAGCGGGTGGTGGGGGATAACGCCTTTGCCAATGCCGACCCCACCGTCGGCCGTCCTGCCGGGTTTCTGTTTGCGTATATCAAGAATACGGCGATCTGGCGCTGTCCCCAGGATCCTGTCGGGTACAACCCAGGCATGCTCAATACCAACGGCTCGCTGAGCGTCGCGAATTCCGACAGCTACCATCTTAATCTCTATCTTACCGGAACTGCGGTAGACGGCATTCAGGAAACAACCTCCGGCGATGGGCTTCCCCTTGCCAAGATCGGACGCAGCGCTCAGACTGTTTTAGCGCGGGACGGCGATGCCAACGACGGCACGAATGTGGAGAACGATACGGCGATCGGCGGCGCACTCATAGGAGAACAGTTCTACACGCGCCACAGCGACCACACCCAGGCGAACCGTCATGCAGGCATCGGGAACTACCTGATGGTGGACGGGCATGTGAAAACACTCTCTTCTGCCGGAGCCAGTCCGGAAGAGATCGATGACGATCCCCAGCATCCCTGCCCTAACTGCGCCGATCTGGTCAACCCCAACGCGCAGGTTTTCTTCAACCTCGTCCCGTAAAACTCCCCGCCCGATGGGACGGCTTTCCACATACGGTGCGTAGTGAGGTACAGAGACAGACAGGAGAAACGAACCGTTTCTCCTGTCTGTCTGCGTATAGGCGAGGGCTGCGCAGTAACCGAGCGGCAATATGCCTGACCGTTCGCCCGTCTGTCGGCCTTTAGGGAACGGCGCGTGCCGTTTCGCGACCGGTCTCTTTGTTGTGGATCGCTGTGAGGGTAAGAATGATGGCAGCGCCAATGCCCTGGCGCTGAACTTTAAGCGTCAGAAGCGGTTTCCGGAACTCTACGGCCAAGACAGCAGGCGTGATTTCCGAAGCAGGCAGTCCGTTGAACTCCAGGATCGTGTCTCCGGTGCGCAGTCCAGCCTCCTCACCGACACAGTGCGGCAGCAAGCCGACGACCTCCATCGGTTTATGGGCAGGAACATCCAGGAACAGTCCGTCCACCGGCAGAGACGTGTTCGCCGTACCGAGAAAAGAGACGCTGTTGAGATGTGTCCGCCGCGCATCGATCTTACCGATAGAGATCACCGGGGCATGTGACCGGATATTCGGAATATGCCCTGGCCGCCTTCGAACACGACTCCATCGACTATCTGCTGAAACCTGTCTCTGCGGAAAGATTGGCCCGGACGCCTGTGCGCGCCAGAACGCGGCTGGCAGAACGCGATCACCACAAAACGGGAGGGGAAGCAGAGCCGAACAGCCCACGACGGAACCCTGGCGATGTGTCCGGCGTTTCCGAGCAGCTGCCTCTGGCCCGGCTTCCCATACGCGAAGACTACTCGGTCCGCTTGCTGCGCGTAGACGAGATCCTCTGCGCTGCCGCCCGCGACAAACGTGTCTATATCATTACCGCTTCGAGCGAGCATTGCACCTACTATACGCTCAAGCAGCTCGAAGCCCTGCTTCCCTCCGACCAGTTCTTTCGCGTCCGTGACTCTTATATCGTAGACTCGATAGGGTTCAGGAACTGCATCTGCTCGGCAGTCACTCTTACGCCATGCGCCTGGAGGACGGTCTCATGGTGCCTGTAGGCCGCTCGCGGTATCGAGAACTGCAGAGCCGACTCGGCCTGGATGTGCTGCCATCCTCCTGAGCCGGTCGTGGAATTCGTGCCTTTGATCCAGCTACAGGGTCTCCTGGTCAAAATGCGCCCGGAAGGCGCTCCGCCAAGGGGTATATTAGGCTGCAGTATGGGAGGCCGCTCTCGGCCTGGGAGGGCGCTCCCGATTTTTGCAGTCAGAAGAATCGGGACGCGATCCCTTCTGTCCAGCCGCCATTCTGCTATCTTTTCGGGAGTCAATATTCTGTCATGCGAAAAACATTCATGCGTGCTTGTGCTCTCTGTTTCCTGATGAGCCTGGCCGTCAGGAGCCTGGGACAGTCCGCGCCCTTTCCGGATCCGATAGCGCCGCCTGCCGTCCCTGCTGCCCAGAAGATCACGCTGGCTCAGGCGATAGCGACAGGCCTGCAGCAGAACCCCCAGAGGCTGGCTTCGGTACATCAGGTCGCAAGCGCCCGGAACAACCTGAGCAGTCAGCAGTCTTTCCTCAACCCGGACGTCCAGTTCTCTGGGCTCAACAACACCGTCTCCTCGCTCAACTTCGGCAATCCGAGCAACTACGTTTTTTCCGGTATCATCGAGACCAGCGGCAGGCAGGCTATCCGCACCCATGAGGCGCGGGCGCAGTACGAGGGCGCAGTCGCCGACTCGAGCACCGTGCGGCTCAGTGTCCAGCAGGGCGTTACGGCCGCTTATGTCGCCCTGCAGTCGGCCAATCTCATGCTGGAGAGCGAAATGCAGGCGTACGCGGACTCGAAACGCATCGCAGACTTGACGGACAAGCAGTTTCAGCTCGGCGCAGCGCCCGAAACCAACGCGATCCAGGCGCGGATCGCACTGGAGCAGGAAGTCAATAACCTGCGCGGTGTTACAGAGATGGTGGAGCAGGCCAGGGCGACCCTCAATCAGCAGATGGGACTGGAGCCGGCAGGCCCGATAGACGCCGCCGATCCGCTGGAGTTCAAGCCCCTGACGCTGTCGTTGGCCGATCTGAATACGCGCGCGCTTCCGAACCGCCCCGAAATTCGGTCGTCCGAAGCGGCGGAGCGTGCCATCCGTGAGACCGTCAAACAGGAGCGGTCTCTGTACTATCCGGATGTCTACGTTCAGACTACCGCGCGTTTCGATGGGGTCTTTGCGGGAGTCACGCTCCCATTCTTCGACTTCGGCAGTATCCGCAATGGAGTCCGCAAGGCGAAAGAGGACGTCAAGGTGCAGGAGGCGCAGACGCTTCAGATTCGGCAGCAGGTCAAACTGGATGTCGCCACCGCCTGGCTGTCGGTAAATCAGACGCAGGCGCAGGCGCTGCGCTCCCAAAAGGAGATCGTCCCCCGCGCGCAGACGCTCTTTACCAAGATCGAGCAGGGGTATCGGCTGGGAGGCAATACCATTCTCGACCTGCTCAACGCGCAGGCGACCGTCCGATCCACCCGCAACGATTATAACACCGCGATCGGCGCTTACCGCCAGGCGGTCGCCCAACTGGAACGCGCCATTGGTTCGCCGTTAGTGCGCTGAGAGGCTGAGTGAGCGGAACGAAGAGAAGGAACCTGATCGTACTGGGCGGCCGCAGATTGAGTCAATGGGAGTCGTTGCTGCTGGGCAGTGTCTCCAAGCAGACAGCCCATCACGCTTCCTGCCCCATATTGATCACACGCTGAGGGCGTGACGTATCGCCGCTCCTGCTGCCTTCAGCGCATCCCTGTTTCCCGCGCTGGATTGGCATGTTCCTGTTGTGCAAGGGCTTCCGCCTCCTGAAGCGCGTCTCCGACGGCCTGCTCTACCTCTGCGGCAGCAGCCTGCGTCTCTGCAGCGCCGCCAGTACTTCCTTGGGATCGATCTTCTCCGACAGCGCGTCGGCTTCCGGATCGACCCGATTCTTCAGCGCCGGCAGATCGCGGCGCATCTCTTCCAGAAGCGCGATGATCTTTGCGGTGCGCTGATCGTCCAGCATACTGATCTGAAAATCCAGCTGCTGACGCCGCTCCGCGAGCTTGCCTTGGCGGTTCTGAGTGATCAGGACAACGGTCGCCATCAAGAGCGCGCCCACATTCACCACGCTGATCAGCAGATTAAAGGGCGGCGGATCGAAGGGGGTCGCATGAAAACGAGGTGTCAGGACATTCATCAGCACCCATGCGATCATGATGAATATCAGCAGGTAGAGGAAACGTGGGCGGCCCAGCCAGGCAGTGATCGTTTCTGCCGTGCGCTGATGGCGATCCACCTGCTGTTCCGCTTGTACGCGCAGTTCCGCCACCGTGTCGATGTTCTGATGAATATGATCCATCGCAGCGGTCTGCAGGACTTCCCCTTCACTGTGCGAGTCCTGTTTGGTTGTCTGCAGCTCCGGCATAGAGAGTACATTCCTTATAAAAGAGCACAGGCTTAGAACTCCAGGTGAAGTCGGCCGGAGAGGAGGCTCGCGGGGCCGCGATCCTGGTTGTAGCCTGGATTGGTGATGTACTGATAGTCCGTGCTGAAGCCGACGAACTTGTTGAACTGGAAATTGTAGTACGCTTCTAAAATCTGCTCCGGAGCGTAGTTCAGCCTGCCGTCTCCCAGGATAAATCCGGCTCCTCCCGTTGCGAGATAGTCTTTGTGCGCGCCGGATAGATCGTTCTGCACAAACGCGATTCCGAAGCGGTCGAGCGGGCGACGCCACCGTTTGCCGGAGATCTGAGCGCCGAGCGAGAGCGCCCGGTCGATCTCGGTATAGGCGAAGCTCTCGGTCGCGCCGTCGTCCCAGCTGTACCGGCCGAACAGACCGGTATCGCCGTCGTCACCGAGCGGCGCTTCGAAGTTCAGACCGAAGCCGTACTTTACGCTGCCGTCCGACTCTGCTTTGGTGATATCGGGAGTCGCTCCCGCCTGCTGCGCCATCGCCACGGCCTTACGGTAGTCGCCCATATGCGCCACATTTCGATAGGCGAGCAGACGCACTGTGGCGGGAGACTTGACCGGCAGGAGGCGTGGATGCAGCTCCAGTTCGATCTGATCGCCGCGATTGCGGCCGATGTTGCCTGCGAGATCGATGCCGTTGGCAACGGTCGGCATCTGGAAGCTGCCGAGCCGCACCGCAAAACTGGGATTGATCCACTCCACCGCTATGCCGCGTGTATAGCCGCGTGTGTCGGCCGCGTAGTCGTAAGCGCCGTTGTTGAGCAGCGCCCAGTTCATAAACTGGGTACGGGTGCTGTTGGCGTAGGCGTTCAGATCGAAGATGTCGGAGACACCCATTTTGCCGGCCCAAAAAGTGAGCCGATGGGTGGGCCGGGTGTTGGTTACCTGATTCTGTCCCGGTTCGACCTTCTCTTCGCCTTTACCGGTAGGGACAATATACTTAACATAGTAGCGCGCCAGATAGGGATCCTGGCTCAGTGTCGGATTGCGAATGACCTCGCCATTGGTGTAACCGGCCACCCCAACTGCATTGCTGACACCATGCCCGCGCGCCATCTCCGGATCGATGTAGACCTCCAGATTACGTTTGACGCGCGCCCCCAGATAGAGCGTATAGGTTTGAGAGATCTCGGCTTCATTACGAGAGAGCAGACTGCCGCCGCCGACACCGCTGGAATCGAACTGATAAGGGCTGTGGAACTTGAACAGATTCTGCACGATCCACGTCAGCTGACCGTTCACCTGGAAAGGGCCGGACTGCACTTCCGCAGGCTTGTCCGGGCCAGGCTTCTCAGGGGGATTCGCTTTGCCCTGCGGCACGCGAGTATCGCCGCTGGGACTTAGCGCCGCGTCCGGCGTTCGGAGAACGGTGAGGCGGGACTGCGGACCTTGCGTCGTGCCGAGCAGAGCCGCTTTGCGCGCCTCCAGCGCGCGTATCTGATCGTCGATAACCTGAATTTGCTGTTCCTTTGTCGTCACCGCTGCCGGTTTCACTCCTTCAGGGGAATCCGGAATGCCCTGA
>JAYTGR010000121.1:0-2526 GCA_043733205.1 Chthonomonadaceae bacterium | reverse complement strand
TGCGCGCAGGAACAGCGGAAGTCGGATGGACATGATGGCGTAAATCTTTCTCTGCCCGGCGGATTTCGACACGAAATTTGCGCGCGGCGGCGGCTTTCGGGTACAACTTCATATGTGAACACTCTCAACTCCATTATAACTGAACCGGCTTCCTCACCGCAAGCGAAGCCCCGAAAGACTTTTCCGAAAGGTCTCCCCGGCCTGCGCCTCGCTCTCCTCGCGGGGCTGCTGCTCTTCCTCGCAAATCCGCCCTTCAACCTCTGGCCGCTCGCCTGGATAGCCGTGGTCCCTCTTATTATCAGCATACACCGTGCAGGGCGCTGGAGGCAGGCGGCGTGGCGCGGCTATCTGTTCGGCTGGGCGTTTTTGGGTCCCACCTGGTACTGGACCGCGCTGACGATCACCGGCTGGACCGACCAGCCGCTGGTCGGCTGGGGCGCGTGGTTTCTGCTGACGCTGATTCTGGCTTCCTACTATGGCCTCTGGGGTGCGGTGACCTGGTGGGTGTCGCGACGGGTGACGGGACACTGGCGTATCGTCCTGCCCGCCGCGCTCTGGGTGCTGATGGAGTGGCTGCGAACCATCGGAGCGACTACCATGCCCTGGGCGCAGGTGAGTTACACGCAGTACCAGTTCCTGCCCGTACTGCAGATAGCAGAGTGGACCGGAGCGTACGGAGTCAGTTTCCTGATTTTGCTGCTCAATGCGGCGCTGGCTTACCGCTGGATGCACCGGGACGAGCCCAGCAGCCAGCAGCCTGTTCTAAAGGTCATTGCTCTGATCGCTTTCGTCTGTATCTTCGGCGTCATCCGCCTGGCGATTCCCGACACCGGACGGCCGCTGGTAGTAGCGGCGATGCAGGGCAACTTCAAATCCAACGACGAACGGGAAACCCGCGCGCAGGAGTATCTCACGTTTACGGCGCTGACCCGAGAGGCACAGGCTGCCCCCCCGCGCCCATCGCTCTACGTCTGGGGCGAGTCGGCCTCTCCCGGCGACGCGCTGACGGACGACGGAACCTATACTTTCCTGCGCACCCTCGCGCAGCAGGTGCAGGCGCCCGTGATGGTCGGAACCCGCGTGAAAGAGGTGCGGTACGACAAGGGGCGGCGAATAGGGATCGAATCGAACTCCTCGGTTCTGTTTCCGGCAGACAGCAGCAAACCTTCCCGCTATGACAAACAGCGGCTGGTTCCGTTCGGGGAGTTCATTCCGCTGCGCAGCCTGATCCCGTCGTCGCTGGAAGAGAGCTTCAAGATCCCCCTCGACGACGTGACGCCCGGCAGCGCATCGACCGTGTTCCGGTTCCAGGCTCCGCAGGCCGGAGAGGCCGCGCTCGGACCTTTTATCTGCTACGAATCGATGTATCCCGTCTATGCCCGCTCGATGGCCCGAGAGGGCGCGAACCTGCTGGTGACACAGAGCAACGACGACTGGTTCAAGAGTGAGGCGGCGATGGAGCAGCATGTGGCCGCCGTCGTGCTGCGCGCCGTCGAGACCCGGCGGCAGGTCGTGCGCTCCACCACGACGGGAATCACCTGCTTCATCGACTCCCACGGTGCGGTCCTCAAGCGGGCGCCGGTCAACGCCAAGGCCGTCCTGAAACAGACCGTCCTGCTGCGGGACGGCATGACTGTTTATGTCCTCTTAGGCGACTGGTTCGTGCTTGCCTGCGCCCTGCTGGCCGCCGGCGCTCTCTGGAAACACCGAGGGAACCTCCGGACAGAAGGAGATACGGCGTGAAAATTGAGAGCGTGCGTATCCCGGCAGAAGGCGCGATGCTGACCGGCCTGCACTATGTGCCGGAAGGCCGCCTCAAATCGACCGCCATTATCTATACCCACGGCTTCACTTCCGGAAAGCACAGTCTCGATACCCTGGCGGGCTATCTGACCGGACGCGGCTATCCCGGCCTGACCTTCGACCTGATCGGTCACAAACTGGGCGGAACGGGCGGGGAGATGCACCGTACGCTGCAGGCTGCGGAGAATCTGCGGGATGCCCTGACCTGGGTGCGCGGTCATCTGGAGGCCGCGCAGGTCGTGCTTATTGGGCATTCGATGGGCGCGGCTGCCGGACTGCAGGTGGCGGCCTGGGAGCGTCTGCGGCCGGGAAATCCTCCTCTGGCCGCCATCGTCGGACTGTGCATGGGGCTGGAACCGGCGGCCGGATTCGAGAGTCAGATCGGACGCGCCATGCTGGCGCAGCGGCGCGACTACGTGGCCGGCGCCCCCGCCCTGGATCTGCTGCAGGGTCTGAATACGCTGGTCTTATCGGCTGCGGAGATTGGGGATCTGCCTGCCCTGTTTATCGCCGCCCGCCAGGATGTGCTTGTTTCGGTCGCGCGGGTGGAAGCCCTGGCGGCGCTTGCCGGGCCGAGCGCTTCTGTGGCGGCGCTCGATGCGGCCCATCTCGATGCCCCCGAACGTGCCCGCGCCGCGATCATTCAGTGGCTTGAGGGACAGAGTCTGTGACTGGACCGGCCTGCCAGAACGCGAACGCGCTGCCGTTCGTAAAGGAAGACAG
>JAYTGR010000120.1:0-2526 GCA_043733205.1 Chthonomonadaceae bacterium | reverse complement strand
CCTCCAAGGGAACGAAAGTGGCCTAAATGAATTTTGACTGAGCACAGTCAAGTATGAGGGCGCACTATATAGGTATAGATTATAACACATGGAGAATTGTTCCGCAATAGCCCGCGAAAAATTTCAACGTGCAATGGCGTTGGCTTGCATATGAAAACGGGGATGCCCATACACTTATGGTGCTTTGATTATTGTGCCAACGCATCTTCTTGCTTCGTCGCATACAATGGCATAGTTTGCTGCAGTTATCTCATTGTTATGCGGCCGGTCTTTGACTTTTCTTATAGTGGTATGATATACTCTAAACCGACTAAGCCGCCTGCCTCTGTCTCTCATCGTGAAAAGTATTTCACCGATAAGGCCGTCGTGGGCGTGTCTCTTCGTATTTGAAACACATCTTCTCCACAGCGTTTCCGGATCATCTATGTCGAGCCAAAAACCACTCTTGAAGCCCTTAACGGCTTCTCATAAATCTTCTCTCCCTCGGCTTCTGCTGCTCTTTTGTTGTTTGGCTGGCGGAGCCATTGCCCTCGTCTATCTCGTTCAATCCATGCGTGAGTTCTACCGTCCGGGAGCCCGTTACTCCGAGGAAGGGGTGGAGGCCGTCGCCCGTAAAAATCCGATGGAGGCGGAGAAAAAGTGGCTGGAAGGCGTCGCGAAAGACCCGGAGTACAGCGCCAATCTCGAACAGCTGGGAGACCTTTACGCGGGAGAGAAGCGGAACTCGGAGGCCATTGCATTTTATGGACGCGCCCTGAAACTGACGCCGAACGAAGGCTCTCTCCTCCTGCGCATCGCACAGATCGAACACCGGATCGATCGGGACGATCTCGCCTACCCGCACTCCAAGCGGGCAGCAGAACTCCTTGCCGATGACGCGAACGCGCAGGCGCTCTACGGCCTTCTGGAAGACAAGCAGGGTCACTATTCCGCCGCCATCCCGCCCCTTCAGAAGGCTCTCGCCCTGCACCCCGAAATGAGCGATGCCCTCGGCGCGCTGGTAAACTCCCAGTTCGCTGCCAACGATCTGGTGGGAGCGGAGCGCACCGATGAGGACTGGCTGGCCCGGCATCCTCAAGATCCCTTTGCGATGCTGTGGAAAGCCAAAATCGCCGCGCAAAAACCTGCCGCGCCGGACAGCCTGAAAACAGCGATTGAGGCCGCTCTCAGCGCCTACAAGGCGATGCCGGACAACCTCGAAGCGCATCGCGTGCTGGGCCAGGTCTACCTCAATCTCAATCGCCCTGCCGACGCTAAATTAATTTTTCAGGACGGCCTCACGATCTTTCCCTTTGCCGTCGCAATGCTGCAGGGCATGGTCAGCTGCTATGCGCGGCTGGGCGATGCGCCCCATCTGGAAACAGCCTCCTCCCGACTCAGAGATTTGAATACGAAACTGGACCGCCTGGATCACGTCCGTGAGATTGTCATTCTGCACAAAGGCAAGGATTTGAAATCCAATTTCGAACTCGCACAGCTTGAATCGGACGTCGGACATTTTCAGGAAGCGCAGGACTACTTCAATCAGCTGGAAAAGGACGCTCCCAACGACCCGCAAATTCAGGCTGCCGTCGCGGCGTTCCGTGAGCGGGCGAAGCAGTATTTACAGGGCAGAGTTCGGGTGCTGCCGTGAGCAGTCCTATTTTTACACGCCGCCATCTGCTCCGAATGACTGCCGGAGGGCTCACAACGCTGGCAGGCTGCCATCCTGCCGCTTTACCCACTTCCTCCTTGCATCAAGCCCAGACCCGCCTGAGCATCCTGGACCCTGCCAAAGCCCAGGCCGCTCCCGCGCTCACCCGCCATCCCGTCCGCTTTACCGATGTCACCCAAGCCGCAGGACTGAACTGGCGCTATGAGATGGGAGCGACCGGACGGCATTTCTACATAGAGGCTTCCGGCGGCGGTGTGGCTCTTTTGGACTACAATCAGGACGGCCTGCTCGACATCTTCGCTCCCCAGGGCGGCCCTGTGCCCGGCGCCCTCACGCCCGCAGAAAAGAACTTCCCCACCCAAAATGTGCTCTATCGCAACAACGGCGACGGCACCTTCACCGATGTCACCGTCGGCTCGGGGCTCGAACACTACACCGGATACGGGCAGGGCGTCTCGGTCGCCGACTACAACAACGACGGCTGGCCCGATCTCTACATCACCGCTTACGGCGGCAGTCACCTGATGCGCAACAACGGCGACGGCACCTTTACCGACGTCACGCAGGCGGCGGGCGTGGCCGACATCGCGGCCGAACTGCCGTTTCCGCTGAGTTCGGCCTGGGCCGACTACAACAACGACGGTCATCTCGACCTCTTCGTATGCCACTATGTCCGCTGGTCGCCCGCCCTGAACCGTGAATGCCGCATGCCGGATGGTTCGCTCAGCTACTGCCGTCCGCAGATATTCGACCCCAGCAGCTGCCGTCTCTACCGCAATAAAGGCGACGGCACCTTCACGGATGTCACGCAGAGCTCCGGCATCGGACGCCTGCTCGGCAAGAGCATGGGCGCCGCCTGGTTCGACTACGAC
>JAYTGR010000119.1:0-2526 GCA_043733205.1 Chthonomonadaceae bacterium | reverse complement strand
CGTAGGGCTGGGCCTGGATGCCGGTGGGCGCTCCTCCATAAGCAGCGGCCCCCTGAGGCTGATAAGGCGCGGAGGGAGTCACAACGCCATAGGGCTGCTGCGGCGGAGCGGGCTGACCGTAAACGGGGGGCTGCTGCGGCTGCCCATAGGGCTGACCGTACGGGGGAGCGGCAGGCTGTCCATAAGGCTGCTGCGGCAGACCCGGCTGTCCATATGCAGGGGGCTGCTGGGGCTGATCGTACAGGGTCGGCTGCCCATACTGAGTCGGCTGCTGGGGCGGACCGTACTGCGGTGCAGAGGGCGGGGAGTAGGCGGAAGGCGTTATCGGCGCTCCCTGGAGACGGGCTACCATCTCCTGCGCCCGCGTATAGTCCGGCTGCAGCTGCACGGCCTGCTGCGCCGCCGTCGATGCCTGTTCCCGGTAGCCTGCACTTTCGTAGGCGACCGCCAGATTGTACCGAGCCTGGGCGTTGGCGGGCTGCAGCTGCACCGCCTTGGTAAGCACGTTCACGGCGTCCATCTGCCGCTCCGCCTGGCCATAAGCCGCACCGAGGTAGAGGCATGTCTGGAAATCGTTCGGATCGGCGGCGCTGGCCTGTTCCAGCAGGGTTATGGCCCCGCTCACATCGCCGCTCTGCAAGGCTGAGTATCCTGCGTCTCTTGCTGCCGACATGAATTGAATCTCCCTTTACGAGGTGTTGACAGTCCGTTTAAGATAGGAGCGCTGAATCCAGCGCAAAAGGTCGTAAGGTCGTAATGACCTTACGAGACGCGCGAAAATAACTGCTTCATGATCGTCCCGTCATCCAACATGAAAAGTGAAGCGGTAATTGTTGGGCCTGTCCTTACGATAAGACTGTAATGGAACTGCCTGAGACGGACCGAGCGTCTTTTCAGCGCAGCATGACGACACGCTCCTCCGTCCGCTTGTCCTTTTGGAGCTGAAGGTCGTGAATCGTGGCGCAGAGATAGCGATTTTCGTCTATCGTGAAATCGATGCGGAGCCGGGCTTGGGCGCCACTGCCGACGGGACTCAGTTTCAGCGCATCTCCTTCATTCAACGTCGTGACGCACTCTCCCTCCTCTGCGCCGTTCGGCAGCCAGTATTCATTGCCGTTCATGCGCTTTGCCCAGGGCAGACTGGTCCGCCCGCCGTAACCGACCTCGCAGATAGGCAGCCGGAACAGAGCCTGCCCTTCGGTCACGGCGTAGTAGCGGGTCTGAAAGGGGTTGGGGGTTGGGTAGCCGGTGCCGCGCCGGATCAGCCGCTCGTACTCCGGCCTCTGTTCGGCGTCGTTGTAGACGCGGATCGCGTAGTCGTGATGGACGATCTGATCGACGCTGTAACCGGCTCCAAAGATCGCGGCGCCTTTGACCACCGCTTCGAACGGCTCCCAATAGTGAACGCGCTGCGGGCCGAAAAGCCGCTCGAAAAGTTCGCGCACGCCCGGCAGCAGAGTCGATCCGCCCACCAGCAGCACGGCGTCGATCTCCGCCTCGTTGAGTTCACGGGCACAGTCGTCCAGCGTCGCTTCGGTCAGTTTTTCAAGAGTCCCATAGAGGCCGCGTGTCTCCAGAGTGTTGAGGAACTCGGCCCGTGTGATCTCGATATTGCCGCCGCCCTGCAGCAGAAAGTAGCTGGACTCGGCGATAGAGGCTTTATTGCTGAGGTCTTTTTTGATCGCTTCGGCCTGCGAGAGCAGCAGGGGGCGCAGTGTCTGCTGGTGCGCTCGTAAGCGTTCCGCTCCCATATCCGCGATCCATTCGTCCACCGTCTCTCCGCCGTAGATCAGGCCACGCGCCGCCAGCAGGGTCGCCCGGTGATGGCCGGGGTTGCCGTCACGGCCGCTGTTGCTGCCGAGAGAGTGGGTGCGGACGACCGCAAGGTCCAGCGTACCCCCACCGAAATCGACCACAAGAAGATGTTTCTCCTCCGTCAGATCGACGCCGTAGCCCAGCGCCGCAGCGACAGGTTCATCGAGTGTGCGGAACTTCGAGACGCCGACCTTGCGGGCGATATTGGAGAGCTCGGCCCGGTACGGTTCGTAACTCTCGACAGGCACCGTCATCGTCAGGTCGGTGACCTGGCCCTCTTTGCGCCACCAGCGCAGCGCCGCCATGAGCCGCTGCAGTTTCGGCCGATTTGGGTCGGCGCGCTGCCGCTGGTATTCGGCGGTCGCGCTCAGCAGCTCTTTCATGAAAACGGTCGCGCACTGTCGGGCAGAGATGGACTGCGAGCCCACCTGCGCCACCGGCTGCTGGCTCGCGCGTGCGAGCGTTTTCTTGAAAGAGCGCGCCAGCGGACCCAGGGATGTCAGGTCATTGGCATGCAGGATCTCGCGCGCAGCGAGGGCGGGCCGCCCTATGATGGCCCGTCCTTCATCCTGAAAATAGATCGCGGAAGGGATCAGCGGAGTACGCCATGCCGGCTCGTAGTCCACCAGTTCTTCCAGCGCGACCGTAGTAGCGTGCGTTCCAACCCATTTTGCGATGAGCGTATTGGTTGTGCCGAGATCGATGGCCCAG
>JAYTGR010000118.1:0-7102 GCA_043733205.1 Chthonomonadaceae bacterium | reverse complement strand
TCGACCATCTGCCGCGCCCGCATCAGGGCCGGCACAAACCGGTAGTTGAACGTCATCTGCTGCACGGTGGGGACCGCCTGCGCAAGCACGACGATCTCCTCCGCCTCGGCGACGTTCAGAGCCAGCGGCTTGTCGCAGTAGATATGTTTGCCCGCCCCCAGCGCATCGCGGACCAGCGCGAAATGGGCATCGTTGGGCGTGCAGACATGGATGAGCTGAATATCGTCGCGCTCCAGCAGCGCCCGGTAGTCGGTCGTGGCGAATGAGAACCCCGCCGCCTCCTGCGCTTTCGCGCCGCTCGCTGCGGTGGCGGTACAGACCCCGACGAGGTGAGTACGGGCGGCAGGCGGATCGTAAAAGAGCGGCAGGGCACGATGGGCGTGACTATGGACCTTGCCGATGAAACCGTATCCGACCATTCCAACTCCGAATGTCTGCATAACTTCTCCTGACTATCGGCGCTGAAGGTTGATCAATTTCTGTGCGAGCGGGCCTTCGTTGTGGGGATCGAGCGCGATCACTTGTTTCCATTCCGTCACGGCCTCATTCTTCAGGCCCATACCGTCATAAGCCTGTCCCAGCAGAAGATGCGTATGGACCCGGGTAGGCTCCAGCGCCAGGACATGCTGAAAGGCATCCGCCGCCTCTTTCGGATGACGGAAAGAGAGATAGGCTTCGCCCAGCATCTGCCAGTCATCCATGGCGCTGGGGATTTTTTTCACCGTGTATCTGAGGTGGAGGATGGCCTCCTCATAGCGTTTCAAAGCGATCAGCGCACGGCCCAGTTCTGCGGATGCGGCGATGTCGGAAGGGTGAGCATCGATTTCGGAACGATAGAACGCGACCGCCTCTTCATACTTTCCATCCCGATAGAGCCGCTGACCCTTCTCCAAAGGCTCGTGGCTTTTCTGAAAGGGACGGGCTAAGAGCACGATACCGATGCCGATGGCAAGGCCCAGGAGGACGATACGCAGCAAGTTTTTTCTCTTCATGTCAGCCCTCCGTGGCAGTGTCCGCCTGCGCCCGACTCCTGATAAGGTTTTTGGAATTGCGAGAGGCGCTAAGCAGGGATTGACCTCACGTCTGTTCAACATCCCGGTACGAAACTCCTCCACTTGCCGTGACGGCTGTGGGACGCCCCTGTCGGCGAACGGAGCGTAAGAGATCCAAAATAAGTTTGCAGAGCCGAAACCATCACTATCTTTTAAGGGAGAGGGATATGCGAATGGATGCGGGCACAGCCGATACGGTAGACCCCAGCCTGCTCTTGAATGTCATCACCGCCGTCAAAAAGGGCGATTTCTCGGTCAGGATGCCGCTGGATCAGACCGGAATCGCAGGCAGGATCGCCGATGGCCTCAACGACGTCATCGAGATGAATGAGAAACTCGTGGCCGAACTGGCACGGATCGGGCGCGTGGTCGGTAAAGAGGGCAAGACGACGCAGCGTGCGACCATCGGCCATACCGGCGGCTCGTGGAGCGGGTGCATCGAGTCGGTGAATACGCTGATCGTCGATCTGGTGCAGCCGACCACGGAGGTGGCACGGGTCATCGGAGCCGTCGCGAACGGCGACCTGTCGCAGACGATGGCGCTCGACATCGACGGCCAGCCGCTGACGGGCGAGTTCCTGCTGACCGCGAAGACCGTCAACACGATGGTGAACCAGCTCGGTGCGTTCGCTTCCGAGGTAACGCGTGTCGCCCGCGAGGCAGGAACCGACGGCAAACTCGGCGGGCAGGCCAGTGTGCCCGGCGCGGCGGGAACCTGGCGCGACCTGACCGACAACGTCAACCGCCTCGCGACCACGCTGACCACCCAGATCCGTGCCATCGCTGAAGTCGCGACCGCTGTGACGACCGGTGACCTGTCGCGGTCGATCACGGTCGAGACCGCAGGCGAGGTGGCCTCGCTCAAAGACAACATCAACGAGATGATCCGCAACCTCCTGTCCAACTCCTTCAAGTTTACCGAACAGGGGCATGTCAATCTGGATATGAAGCCGGTTACGGAAGGCTGGAGCCGGCAGGTCGAGAGTCTCAATCGCGCAGGCGCCGTGATCGCCTTCTCCGTCTCCGACACCGGGATCGGCATTCCGGTCCACCGTCAGAAAATGGTGTTCGAAGCCTTCCAGCAGGGCGACGGCACTACGAGCCGCAAATACGGCGGCACGGGGCTCGGGCTCTCCATCAGCCGTGAGATCGCCAGTCTGCTTGGCGGCGAGATCCGCTTGGTCAGCACTCCTGGCGAAGGCAGCACCTTCACCCTCTATATTCCGCAGAGTTTCGTGCCTGCGCCTCCCCGCCGGTCCGCAGTCGAAATGTCCCCGCCCCCGGCACCCAGTCGCGGCGACAACGGCAGTCGAGGAGGAGGAGGAGGAGGCGCAGCGCGGATGTCCGCGCCGGACATCCTGCCGCCGACGCAGTCCGCGCCCCTGCCCGAGATTCCGATCGGCGTGGAGGTCAACGACGACCGAAACAGCATCGAGACAGGCGATCAGACGATCCTGATCATCGAGGACGATCCGGTTTTTGCCGGTATCCTGCTGGATCTGGCGCGGGAGAAAGGCTTCAAAGGGATCGTCGCGACGTCCGGCGAGGCGGGCTCGGTGCTGGTCAGGCGCTATCAGCCGAGCGCCATCACCCTGGATATTCGCCTGCCCGATGTGGACGGCTGGACCGTCCTGGATCGTCTGAAACACGATCCGGCGACCCGCCACATTCCGATCCGTATCATCTCGGCGCCGGAAGAGCCCATGCGCGGCCTGCGGCAGGGTGCAATCGCGCAGCTGCAAAAGCCGGTCAGCCGCGAGGCCATCGATCAGGCGCTCGCAGACATCAAAGGCTTCCTCGACCGCAAAGTGCGCCGCCTGCTGCTCGTAGAAGACGACGCGGTGCAGCGCAGCAGCATCGTGGAACTGATTGGGAACGGAGACGTAGAAACAGCAGCGGTAAGCACGGGAGCCGAGGCGCTGGCAGCGCTGAAAGCCGACCGTTACGACTGTAGGGTCCTGGATCTGGGCCTGCCCGATATGACTGGCTTCGAGCTGATCGAGAAGATCCGCAAAGAAGAGGGCCTGGTCGATCTCCCGATCGTGATCTATACCGGTAAAGATCTGACGCGCAAACAGGAGACGGAGCTGCGCCGTCTGGCCGACACCATCATCGTCAAAGACGCCAAGTCTCCCGAGCGTCTGCTGGACGAAACCACCCTGTTTCTGCATCGCGTTCAGTCCAGCCTGCCCTCCTCTCAGAAACAGATGCTGGAGCAGGCGCGACTGGCTGACCCGGTGCTGGCGGGCAAAAAGGTGCTGGTAGTGGACGACGATGTGCGCAATATCTTCGCGCTCACCAGTCTGCTGGAGCAGCGGCATATGCAGGTTCTCTTTACGGAGAACGGCAGAGACGCCATTGAACTGCTGCGGAACGAAGAGAAGATCGACGTCGTCTTGATGGATATCATGATGCTGGAGATGGATGGCTTCGAGACGATGCGCTCGATCCGCAAAATAGGCAAGTTCAAGTCTCTGCCGATCATCGCCCTGACCGCCAAAGCCATGAAGGGCGACCGCGACACCTGTATCGAAGCAGGCGCCTCCGACTACATCTCGAAACTGGTCGATACGGAGCAGCTCCTCTCCCTGCTGCGCGTCTGGCTCTATAAATAGCGAGGGACAATGCAGGACCGAGCGCCGCGAGACCATGAGATCGAGGATCTGGAAACGGAACTCCTGCTGGAAGCGGTCTATCGTCATTACGGAAATGACTTTCGCGAGTATGCGCCCGCTTCTCTGAAGAGGCGCATCGCCATCGCGATGCGCCAGGAGAAAGTCGCCACGATCTCCGGCCTGCAGGAAAAGGTGCTGCACGACCGCTGTCGGATCTACGCGACCGATATGAATGGGCTCGTTTTGCGGCAGGCCCGAGCGGGCATTTTTCCGGCGGACACCGTGCAGCAAGGTGCGGCGAACTATGGACAGGCCCAACAATTACCGATTCATTTTTCATGTTGGATGACGGGACGATCATGAAGCAGTTATTTGCGCGCGTCTCCTATGCGCGCGCCGGCGGTACGAATTCGCTCTCCGAATACTACACGAGCACGCAGGGAGAGGTGATCTTTCGGTCGTCTCTGAAAGAGAACCTTTTCTTTTCACAGCATAATTTGGCGATGGAAGGCTCATTCAACGAGTTCCATCTCATTCTGTGCCGAAACGTTATGATCTATTTCACCAAACCGCTGCAGCAGCGTGTCCATCAGCTTCTTTTCGAGAGCCTGTCGATGTTCGGGGTGCTTGGGATTGGCAGCGGACGCGTATGCCGAGCGGGTCGTCGGGGTTGTCCTGACCGGATCCAGCCAGGACGGCGCCAAAGGGGCCGCACGTATTAAAGCGCGAGGAGGACGGATGATCGTTCAGTCACCCGAAACTGCAGCAAGTCCTGTGATGCCAATGGCGGCAATCGCGGCGGCCGAGGTGGACTGGATCCTGCCGCTTTCCGAGATCGGGCCCAGACTGGCTGCTCTGATAGGAACCACATATGCATCTTGAAGCAAAAGTAAACATTCTGCTGGTAGATGACCATTCCGAGAATCTGATCGCCCTCGAATCGGTGCTGGAAGGGCTCGGGCAGAATCTGGTGCGCGCGCATTCGGGCACAGAGGCCCTGAAATGCGTGCTGCACCAGGATTTCGCCGTGATTCTGCTGGATGTGCAGATGCCGGATATGGACGGTTTCGAGGCGGCTACTCTCATGCGCGCGCGGGAGAAGTCCCGGCATATTCCCATCATCTTTCTGACGGCCATCAATAAGAACGACACGCATGTTTTCAAGGGCTACTCCGTCGGAGCCGCAGGCTACGTTTTCAAGCCGTTCGATCCCGATGTACTGCGCGCAAAGGTCGCCGCTTTTGTCGAGATGTCGCGTAATGTGGCGCGCCTGCGTGCAGAGATCACACAGCGTCAGGCGACCGAAGCCCGCCTCGACGCGTCCAACTCTCTGCTCGCGACGATCAGCCGGGCGCTGATGCTCTACATCGCCGAAGGGCATCCGGCAGGGGCGTTCGATTACCTGCTTCAAAATCTGCTGACTCTTACGCAGAGCGAATACGGTTTTATCGGGGAGATCCTGTACTCCCCCAAAGCCAAACCTTATTTGAAATACCACACCGTCTGCGAGAGCGGGCAAAAAGCGATCCCTCTGACCGACTCCCATAAGCTGACCTTTCCCCTCCTGGATACGGCCAGTGTGAAGACGATCTGCAGTGAGATCGAGAGCAGCGGCCATCCCTTTATTGCCAACACCCCAGCGGAGCTGCCCACGCTGCATGGCGTTCCGGAAGGCAGCGGCACCCTGCAGACTCTGCTGGCGATGCCGATCTATACCGGGGAGAAACTGGTGGGTATCGTCGGCATAGCGAACGGTCTGGCGGACTATTCTGAGGATCTGGCCGCCTCTCTGGAGCCGTTCTGCAGCACCTGCGCAGGTATCCTCGATGGGGTGCGCAACGCGCAGCACCGGCAGCAGGCGGAAGAAGAGGTGCGGAAACTGAACGAGGATCTGGAGTGCCGTGTCGAGGAGCGCACGGCGGACCTGGAGGCCGCCAACCGCGATCTGCAGCACGAGATCATCCAGCACCAGCGCGCCAAAGAGATCCTCGCGCGGCATCAGGAGCACATCGAAGCGCTGAACGAGCGTCTGCGCCGCTCCATGACGGAGACGCATCATCGCGTCAAAAACAATCTGCAGATCGTCGCGGCGATGCTGGATATGCGGCTGATGGACGGAATGCCGACGATTCCCACCAAGGACATCCATCAGCTGGGAATGCATGTGCGGGCGCTGGCTGCCGTCCACGATCTGCTCACGCAGGAGTCGAAAGAGGGGGATGGTCAGGCGCACTATATTTCGGCGCATTCGCTGCTGCACGAACTTATCCCTATGCTGCAGGCGACTTCTCCCGACCGCACCATCGAATTCGATATTGCGGAGGTGCGGCTGACAGCGCGGCAGGGCACCTCCCTGGCTCTGGTCGTCAACGAACTGGTCAGCAATGCCCTGAAATACGGCGTGGGAATCATTCGCATTCGGTTCCAGGTCGAAGGAGAGAGGGCTGCCCTCGAAGTCTGCGACAACGGCCCCGGTTTCCCGGAAGGGTTCAATCCGATAGAGGCCGCAAATACCGGCCTGGAACTCGTACAGCATCTCAGTCACTGGGATCTGGAGGGCACGGTATCTTACCAGACGCGCGAAGAGGGCGGCGCGCGCGTACTATTGACTCTTCCCGTGGACGCAGGAGCCTCACCGGGGATCGTGCCTATCATTCCCGGGTAGCGTATTTCCACCAGAAAGAAGGTCTTGATGAGACTGAAGAGTACGCTGCGCCTGCTGACCCTGCTGGGCTCGCTCTTTCTGGGGCCTGCAGGCAATCGAGCGGGCGCACAAACGACGGGAGCCGATGCGGAGTTCTTCGAGAAGCGGGTGCGGCCGGTGCTGGTCGAGAACTGCGGTCGCTGCCATTCGGCTGAGAGCAAGCCACCGATGGGCGGTCTGCGGCTCGACAGCCGCGCTGGACTGGTGAAGGGCGGTACGCGCGGCTCTGCCCTGACGCTGGAAGCGCCTGCGAAGAGTCTGCTGTTGCGGGCGATCTCCTATACCGAGCCTGCGCTGCAGATGCCTCCGGCAGGCCGGCTCTCCAGGGAGCAGGCCGAGGTTCTTACCGAGTGGGTCCAGCGGGGTGCGCCCTGGCCGGTACAGAAAAACGTTCCGGCGGCCATTTCCAATGTGCAGCCCTTCAATCTGCAGGCCCGCGCTAAGCACTGGGCCTGGCAGCCGGTGCGGCAGCCGGCGCTGCCAGCCGTCAGGCAGAAGGCGTGGCCGCGCAGCCCCATCGACCTGTTTATTCTGGCCAAGCTGGAGGCGAAGGGTCTGACGCCCGCTGCACCCGCCGACCGACCGACCCTGCTTCGCCGCGTCACCTACGATCTGATCGGTCTGCCTCCGACTCCCGCCGAACTTCACGCGTTTCTCGCCGACACCGGCCCCAGCGCCTACGAAAAAGTAGTGGATCGCCTGCTCGCTTCGCCGCATTATGGGGAGCGGTG
>JAYTGR010000117.1:0-2535 GCA_043733205.1 Chthonomonadaceae bacterium | reverse complement strand
ATTATCTGGAGCGGCTCCGAGCGCGATCAGGAGATACAACAGGTAGCACGCGCCGCGTTCGGGCCGTTCAGCACGATGCTGCGCCTCTCTCCAGCCGTCAAACCCGCCGCGCCGGACCCTGTTTCCAAATGAGCTGCCACGATATCTGCTCCAGCCTGCCCCAGCCGGATACGGTTGGGGCTTGACATTTGCGCTGCAATTGACTACTCTATAGAGCAGAAGTACTCTATCCCATAGGAGAGGCAGCGAACCATGCCCCGCGCCGGCCCGATTTCGGCCCTTGCTCTTGTATCACTCGCCCTGTTTGCGCCTGGAGCGCCGATTATGCCTGCATCCGCCGACACCGATTCTTCCCCACGCCTGCCTGCGGCCGACCGGCGTGCTGCCGGACCGCCTCATAATCTCGATACCCTGCGCACTTTCCCCAAGCTCTCGACGCTGGCGGAATGGGAGACGAGACGCACCGCGATCCGTGAGCAGATCCTGGTCTCGTGCGGGCTCTGGCCGCTGCCGCCCAAAACGCCGCTCCGAGCACGCGTTTTTGGAAAGGTCGTGCGCGACGGCTATACCATCGAGAAGGTCTCTTTTCAGACCTATCCCGGCTTCTATCTCGCGGGCAACCTCTACCGTCCGCTCGCCGGCGCTGCGTCCCCGCATCCGGGCATTCTCATTACGCATGGGCACTGGGAAGCCGGACGGATGGCGGACGGGCCGGACGGCTCGATCCCAGCCCGCGCCATCACCTTCGCCCGCCAGGGCTATGTCGCGTTTACTTACGACATGGTGGGTTATAACGACACGCGGCAGGTGGAGCACCGGGTCTGGGCGAACGATCGGCGGCACTGGCTTTGGGGCGTTTCGGAGATGGGCCTGCAGACCTGGAACAGCATTCGCGCGCTCGATTTCCTGAGTGGACTGACCGATGTGGATAAGAGCCGCCTCGCGATCACCGGCGAATCGGGCGGCGGCACCCAGACAATGCTGTTGGGCGCGATCGACGACCGCCTGGCCGCCGTCGGGCCGTGCGTCATGGTCTCCCACTCCATGCAGGGCGGCTGCCTGTGCGAGAACGCTCCCGGCCTGCGCGTAGATTACTCCAATATGGAGATCGCCGCCTGCGCCGCCCCGAAGCCGCAGATCATGGTGGGCGCGGCCGGCGACTGGACCCGCACGACGATGACCATCGAAGGCCCCGGCGTGGCGAGCGTCTATCGGCTTTACGGCAAACCGGACAGCATCGACTATGTTGTTTTCCCCTTCAATCACAACATCAATCAGACCAGCCGCGAGGCCGTTTACGAGTTTTTCGGCAGGGTGCTGCTCCACGAAACCGATCCGGCGAAACTGAAAGAGCCGCCCTATAAAATGGAGCCCGCCGCCGATCTGCGCGTCTTCCCAGACAATACCCCGCTGCCCTCCGATGCGAAAACACCGCAGATGCTGACCGATTCGCTGATCCTGCTCGGGCAGACCGAAGTGCAGCGCCGCAAGCCATACGATCGCCGCAGCCTCACCCTGTTTCAGAAGACGTTCTTTCCGGTCTGGCAGCACACTCTCGCGGTCGAGATGCCCGAGGCAGCCCATCTCATCGCGGAGGAGACGCCTGCCCGCACAGGCACAGGCTATACGCAGCATGCTTTCCATCTCGGCCGGGCCGGACACGGCGACAGCATTCCCGCAATACTCTTCGTTCCTGCGGCCGCTGGGAGCCGCGAGACTGAGAACGGTTCTGCTGCAAAAACCACAAACCGGACGCTGGACGCCGTGGTGCTGGTGCACCCGAACGGCAAAGCGGCGTTTCTGGACGACAAATCGGCCTTTCACGATGACGGATCCCGCACGCCAGGCGCCCTGGTGAAGCATCTGCTGGCGCAGGGACAGACGGTCCTGGTGCTGGACGCCTTCCTGACAGGGCAGCACGCCTCGGTGCAGGCGCTGGCCGCGCGGCAGCGTCCGTTCGGGGAGTTCTTCGACACCTACAATCGAACTAATCTGCAGGAGCGTGTGCAGGATATTCTGACCGCCATCGCGTATCTGCGGACACGTCCCGGTATTCAGTATGTCGGAGTGGCAGGGCAGGGACAGGCGGGCCTCTGGGCGCTGCTCGCCGCACCCGCCGCCGATGCCGTCGCAGCGGACTGCAATCGGACCGATCTGACGACCGATGACGCTCTCCTCACCGAGGATCTGTACGCGCCCGGTCTGCGCCGTCTTGGCGATTTTCATACCGCCGCCGTGCTCGCCGCGCCGCATCCGCTGCTGCTGCACAACACCGGCGCCAAGTTCTCTGCCGCCGCCTGGATCCAGGATGTCTACGGCAGCCTGGGCGCCGTTCCGGCTCTGCATACCGAATCCAATCCAACGACCGATGCGGGTCTGTCAGACTGGCTGGACCACGCTCTGGAGAAAAGATGACTGCTCAGGAAGCCCTTTACGCACTGGGAGTTCGCGACGACACTCTGACGCTGCAGCAGAAAGCGCAGCTCGACGAGGACGGCTATCTGCCTCTGCCCGGCATACTTTCCGCAGCACAGG
>JAYTGR010000116.1:0-7125 GCA_043733205.1 Chthonomonadaceae bacterium | reverse complement strand
CGCGCTCTTTCAGGGCTTCCGGTGCGCTCAGGTTCAGCAGCATGATCACGAACAGGAACAGCACCATGATCGCTCCGGCGTAGACCATGATCTGCACTGCCGCCAGAAACTGCGCCGAGAGCGTGATATAGAAGACGGCGATCGCCAGGAACGTGACGACCAGAAAGAGGGCGCTGCGCACCGGGTTCTTCGCCAGCACGACCATCAGCCCCGACCCGATAGAGATCACCGCAAGGATCCAAAAAAAGATATAGGACGCTGTCAGCATAGAGTGGCTATTCCCTTCCCACGGTCTGGACCTGCGGCACGGCGTCCGGGTTGGGCAGTGTTGGGCCGTCGTTCGGTTCCCGAAGCAGATTGAGGCCGGCCAGCAGAAACAGCCAGAGGAGGCCGAGAGGCAGCATGCGTTTCCAGCCCAGATTCATGAGCGCGTCGTAGCGCAGGCGGGGCAGGGTGCCGCGAATCCAGATGTAGAAGAAGATCCCCATCATGATCTTCAGGATGAACCACAGCGCTCCCGGCACGGCATTGAGCGGCCAGATGTTGAGCGGCGGCAGGGAGCCGCCCCAGAAAACCGCCGCATTGAGGCCGCAGACCGTCAGCATACTGATATACTCGCTCATGAAGAACATCGCGAACTTCATCGAGGTGTATTCTGTATGGAACCCGGCGACCAGTTCGGATTCGGCCTCCGGCAGGTCGAAGGGCGCGCGGTTGGTCTCGGCGATCATGGCGATGGTATAGAGAATCACCGGCACGCCCAGACTGCCGAGCCAGAACCAGGAGAAGACGCTGCCTTTGAAGATGTCGGGCAGCGATTCGATGCCGAACGGTTTTATGTCCTGCGCTTTCACGATGTCGGACAGCTTGAGCGAGCCTGCGAGCAGCACCACGCACAGCAGGGCCAGCCCCATGGAAAGCTCGTAGCTGATGAGCTGTGCCGAGGCGCGCAGTCCGCCGAGCAGGGAGTATTTGTTGTTGGACGACCAGCCCGCCAGCACCACGCCATAGACCTGCAGCGATGACATCGCGAGAATGTAGAGCAGGCCGATATTGACATCGCCGACCGTAAAAGGCACGGAGAAGATCCTGCCTGCCGCATCGTGAAAATAGACGAACTGGGCTGGAAGGACTGCGCTTCCCGCCAGCGCCGTCACCGTCGCCAGCATGGGAGCGAGATAGTAGATCCGAACGTCCACACTTTTGGGGCGAATCTCCTCTTTGAAGAAGAGTTTAATACTGTCTGCGATGGTCTGCAGCATGCCGCGGGGGCCGACACGGTTCGGGCCGATCCGGTCCTGAATGTAGCTGATGACGACGCGCTCCATCCAGACAAGGGCCGGAACCAGGCCGAGCGAGAACCCCAGGAAGCAGGCGATCGCAAAATATGGAACCAGCAGAGGCAGGGAGACGCCGTGCCATTCGCTCGGAAAAGAAAAATTGTAGTGAGTCAAATCGTCGAACATATCGGTTCCTGTCAGACGCTCAGAGTTTCGCGCGCGGGCGCGGTGTAGGTCACAGGGACTATTTTCGCAGGTTTCGGCTCGGCTGCCGAGTAGCTCCAGCGTATGCCCGCTTCACCCAGGCTTTTGGGCGTGATGCCGGCATAGAGCGGAACATGCGCGCCGATGTCGCGCAGAATGTCGCGGGCCGAGAAGTAGTTGGCTTCGCCGCCCATCTGCGCCGCGACCTCCGTAAAGATCAGCCAGTCGGGTTTGATGTCCGGCGCGAGATCGAAGGCCCGATAGATGCGCTGGACACGCCGTTCACAGCTGGTGTAGGTGCCGTCTTTTTCCGCCACACTGGCGATTGGAAGCACGAGGTCGGCCAGCTGCGCGGTAGCGGTCATCGAGAGGGCGTTGACGACCACGAAGGGGCAGTTCTCGACGGCGCGCCGCGCCAGTTCGGGATCGTGGTACTCGTTGACGACATCGGCCCCGACGATCCAGAGCGTCTGCAGCATCCGCTGCGCCGCCGCTTCCAGGATCTCCTGCGTGTTCATGCCGGCTGCGCCGGTCGGCACATAACCCGGTCCGACATCCGGGAGGATCCCCATGTCTGCGGCCCCCTGCGAGTTGACCTCCGTACCGGGGATATTGAGGCTGCCTGCATTGCCCGTCAGCGTGACCAGATTGCCGAGCGCCGCGACAATCGCCGGATAGGAAGCATGTTCCGTAACCGTTTTGCCGACTACAATCGCAGTGGGACTGTGCTGCAGCAGGCGCGCGGCCACCGTGATTTCACTGGCCGCAATACCGGTCTCGATCTCGGTTCGCTCCGGCGTCCAGTCGGCGAGCGTGCGCTTGAGTTCCGTCAGGTCCAGAGCAGAGTTCTCGGGCAGCAGGTTCTCGGTGAGCATCACATTCAGCAGACCGTGCAGGAGGGCGATTTCGGTGCCGGGTTTATAGATCAGATTTGCGGCCGCGAAATCGCTCAGATTGGTGGTGTCGGAGGTGGGATGGTCGTTGGCGTAGACGATGGTCGCGCCCTTGAAGCGCCAGGCTTTGCGGATGCGCAGAAAGAGGATCGGCTGTTCGTCCTGCAGGTCTCCGCCGAGAACGAACACCGTCTGCATCTTCTCCAAGTCGGCGATGGCATTGCCCATGCTGTGATAGCCGAAGCGGTCGTGCAGCAGGCTGTTCGTCGGACCCTGCCAGCGGCCCATGCGGTGATCGAGGTTCGGGCTGTGCAGCACCTGCCGGAACAGCTTCTGGAACGCGAAGTTGTCTTCGTTCGTCGCTTTCGCGCCGCCGATGCCGGCCACGCTCGCGCCCGAAGTTTTAAGGCGACCGACGAGAATGCGATAGGCTTCGGTCCAGTCCACGGGCGTCCAGACGCCGTCCCGTTTGTGCATGGGGGTCTGGAGTCGGTCCGGAGAGGAGATGTAATCGTGTCCGAATTTGCCCCTGTCGCAGGTCCACTCTTCATTGACGGCCTCGTTCAGGCGCGCGTTGACGCGCTGCAGCTGGTTGACCCGATAGTCGAGTTTGATGTTGCAGCCGTTGGAACACTGCGAACAGACGGAGCGCTGAGTAAGCAGATCCCAGGGCCGGGCCTTGAAGCGATACTGTCGTGAGAGGAGTGCGCCGACCGGGCAGAGTTCGATGACGTTGCCGCTGAACTTGCTGATATAGTTGGTCTGCGCGAAGGTTCCCACCTCCATGTCCGCACCGCGCTTCAGGAAGCCGAGCTGCGCGTCTCCGCTGATGTCTTCGGTAAAGCGTGTGCAGCGGGCGCAGTGGATGCACCGCTCGCGGTCGAAGACGACGAATTCGGAGAGGGGATAGGCCTTCGGGAAATGGCGCTTCTCTTCGATGTAGCGGCTCGTAGGCGGGCCATAGAAGAGGGTGTTGTTCTGCAGAGGACATTCGCCGCCACGGTCACAGACAGGGCAGTCGAGCGGATGGTTGATCAGCAGCAGTTCCAGCACGCCCCTGCGATCTTTGACGAGGGCGGGCGTCTCCGTTTCGATGACCATGCCTTCGGAGGCGGGCATCGTGCAGGCGGCCTGCGGCTTGGGCATTTTGCGGATGCTGCCGTCCGGCGCGGTCATCGCTATCTCGACAAGACACATGCGGCAGTTGGCCGCATCGCCTTTCGACAGGCGCGGGTGATAGCAGAAGAACGGGATCTCCACGCCGACGCGCTTGGCCGCCTCTATAAGGTTTTCGCCGGTGGGAACCTCGACCTGAATGCCGTTTATCGTCACCTTCACGCGCTTCTCGGAAAGCGGATTCAGCGACTGTTCGGTTTGTGTCAGTCTGTTATCAGACATAGTTGCGTCAAATACCTTATCGTAGGAAAGAAGTTCAAGCGGCGGTGAGCGTCAGAAGCGGATTGACGCGTTCCGGCGAGGGCGGAAGCGCGTTGTCCCCGATGGGAGAACGCCTGTTTTTGATCCAGTATTCGAACTCCGGCCGAAACGCCTTGATCGCGCCGACGATGGGCCAGCAGGCCGCATCGCCGAGACCGCAGTAAGAGCGCCCGTCGATCTGCGAGCAGACGTCGAGGAGCAGATCGACATCGCCCGGCTGTCCATTTCCGGATGTGATGCGGTCCAGGATCTTGAAGAGCCAGCGGGTGCCCTCCCTGCAGGGCGTACATTTACCGCACGACTCGTGGGCATAAAATTCCGAGGTGCGCTTCATCAGCAGCACGATGTCGGTGCGGTCATTGAACACCATGAAGCCGCCTGAACCGAGCATGGTTCCATTCGCGCCGCAGCTCTCGTAGTCCAGATTGATCTTGTCCAGCCGATCGGCAGGAATGATCGGCACGGAGGATCCGCCGGGAATGATCGCTTTCAGTGCGCCGCCCGTGACGCCGCCGGCTTCGCGCAGCAGTTCGAGCAGCGGCGTGCCGAGTTCGACCTCGTAGTTGGCGGGGCGCGCGACATGTCCGCTCACCGAAATAATCTTGGTGCCCTTGCTGCGTTCGGTGCCGAGCTTGGCATACTCTTCGCCCCCGATCGTCATGATGGCTGTCGCTGCGCAGCAGGACTCGACGTTGTTGACCAGGGTCGGCGATTTCCAGATGCCCTGCACGGTCGGCAGAGGCGCATGCGGGAACTTGAGGCGCGGGTTGCCGCGTTCGCCCATGAGGCTGCTCATCAGAGCCGACTCTTCCCCGCACTCGTAGCTGCCTGCGCCCATGTGAATGTAGACATCGTAGTCGAAACCTTCGACGCCCAGTATATTCTTCCCTAAATAGCCTTTTTTGTACGCTTGATCGATGGCTTTGCGCACCTGCCACGCTGGCTCGACATACTCGCCACGAATATAGATGTAGCCCTTTTTACTGTGGGTCGCATAACCGGCGAGAATGACGCCCTCGACGAGGGTATGCGCCATCTTCTGCATCAGTTCGCGGTCTTTGTAGGTGCCGGGCTCGCCCTCATCGGCGTTGCAGATCACATAGTGGGGCGCATCATAGTTTTTTGGCAGGCCATTCCACTTGATCCATGTCGGGAAACCGGCCCCACCGCGGCCACGCAGACCTGCGGTTTTGATCTCGTCGATAACGGCCTGCCGCTCCATCGTAGCAGCGCGCCGCAGTCCCGAATAGCCGCCGTGGGCCTCGTAGACTTCGATCTCCTCGATATTCGGCACCAGTCTGTTTTTAAACAGTAAATTGACAATTCCCACGGTCTTCAAACCTCTTTCAGAGCATTGGCGTTCAGAGCGCTTTTAGAGCATCGGTCCCGGACGGCCCAGCATCGCCGCCTTATCGGAACTGCCTCCTCCGGTCTCACCTGCGCCAGGGATTAAAATCTTCACGATGGCATCGGCCAGTTTGGCGGGAGTGTAACTCTCGCTGCTGCGCAGTTCATCGATCAGACCCATCACGTTTTCGGAGGTGATGTTCGTAAAGTAGCGGTCTCCGACCTGCACGACTGTCGCGGCTCCGCAGAAGTTCAGACACTCCGCCTCGGAGAGCGTGAACTCGCCGTCTGCTGTCGTCTGGCCAAGCCCGACACCCAGTTCATGCTCCAGTTTGTGCATGACATCGTAGGCTCCGACCACTGCGCAGGTGAGGCAGGTACAGACCTCCAGGTGATGCCGGCCGCGCGGGCGCAGGTTGTACATTGTGTAGAACGTAGCGACCCCCTCGACTTCAGCATAAGAAAGTCCGAGATAGTCGGCGACTTCCTGAATGGCAGTCGCGGTCAGGTAACCGTTGTATTCGCGCTGGGCGATCCAGAGAGCGGGCAGGCAGGCGGCTTTGCGCTCGGGATAGTGCGTGGCGATCTCTTCCAGTTCGGCGAGGGCTTGTTCCGAGAATCGTCTCTCTTTGACAGGAGGCGGATTGGGCTCTCGCGGGCGTTCGGTCAGGTTGTTAAACGTGGACATACGGTGGCCTCTAGCGATCTATCTCACCGAGAATAATATCGATGCTCCCGATGATCGCGACAACATCGGCGATGACGCGCCCCTCGCACAGTTTGGAGAGGGACTGCAGGTTCATGAAACAGGCGGGACGCTGATGGGCGCGATACGGACGGTTGGTGCCGTCGCTCACGATGTAGAAGCCCATCTCGCCCTTGCCGGACTCTATCGGGACGTAGGCCTCGCCGACCGGCGGGTGGAACCCTTCCGTCCACAGTTTGAAGTGGTGAATGACGGCTTCCATGCTGTTGTCGAGTTCGATGCGCGGCGGCGGGACGATCTTGCGGTCGCTGATATTGATCGGGCCGTCCGGCATGTGCTCTAAGCACTGCTTGATGATCTCGCGGCTCTGGTACATCTCCGCGACGCGCACGCGGTACCGATCGTAAACGTCCCCGAACTCGCCTACCGGAATCGCGAAGTCAAAATTCTCGTAGCCGCTGTAGGGCGCAGATTTGCGGATGTCGATCTCCGCTCCCGTCGCCCTCAAGCACGCGCCGCTCACGCCGAGCTGCAGGCAGTCTTCGGTCGACAAAATGCCGACGCCCTGGGTGCGCTCCCGGAAGATCGGGTTGGCGTTCAGCAGGTTTTCCAGCTCCTGCAGGGCGCGCGGAAACTCGTCGGCGAACGTCTTGACGCGCTCGAACCAGCCCTCTGGAGCGTCTCCCCGCAGTCCGCCGGGAACGATCCAGGAGGTCATCATGCGGACGCCCGACATCATCTCCTTGAGTTCGAGGATCTTCTCGCGCTGCGAAAAGCAGTAGAAGTAGACTGTCATACCGCCAAGGTCGAGCACATGGGTGCCGAGCCAGACCAGATGCGAGGCCAGCCGCTCCAGCTCCATGAGCAGAACGCGCAGATACTGGCCGCGCGGCGGGGGCGCTACGCCGAGCAGCTTCTCCACGGAGAGCGAGAAGGCGGCGTTTTCCAGCAGGGAAGCCACATAGTCGATGCGATCGGTGAGCGTGACGCCCTTCATATAGGTCTGGTATTCCAGCTCTTTTTCGATGCCCGTATGCACGTAGCCGATATGCGGCGTTGCCCGCACGATCACTTCGCCGTCCAGTTCCAGCACGACGCGCAGAACGCCGTGGGTGCTGGGGTGCTGCGGACCCATGTTGACGACCATCGTGGAGTCGTCGAGGACGTCCACCTGGACACCGGTGCCCAGATCGACGGAGGGACTATTCAGTTCGTGGGTGTCGATTGCCATTGCGCTTCTCTCTTACTGAGTATCTCT
>JAYTGR010000115.1:0-7141 GCA_043733205.1 Chthonomonadaceae bacterium | reverse complement strand
CTGCTCTGCCTGCTCTGACATGAAACTCCCTTCCCTGCGCTCTCTAACGGATCGTTTCTATGCGGATGGGATGGGGAGCCTTGGCCCAGGGGGCCAGCCAGGCGGAGTAGGCCAGTCCGCCGATCAGCGCCAGCAGCAGACACACCCGCGCGGCGAACCACCGGCTCGCCTGCCGACGGCGTTCGCGAATGGTCAGGGAATGCACTCGTTCTCTCTCCATAGTTAATCCAGATCCTTGACCCTGGGCGGCAGATCGAGCAGCAGTTCCAGCAGATACCGCGCTCCCTGCTTATCCAGAGGTTCGTTGTTATTCCCGCATTTCGGGGACTGCACACAGGAGGGACAGCCCTCCGCACACGGACATTCGGCGATGATGGCATGGGCGGCGCGCAGCAGCTCCGTCAGCGTCTGATAGGTTGCCTCGGCGATCCCTACGCCACCGGGGTAGCCATCGTAGATGAAGATCGTGGGCAGAGCCGTGTCCGGATGCACGGGATGTGAAACGCCGCCGACGTCCCACCGGTCGCAGGTCGAGAGCAGAGGCATCATGCCGATAGCCGCGTGCTCTATCGCATGGATGCTGCCGCCGAGGTCCGCGCCTGCGTCGAGCAGAGTATTGCGTATAGAGTTCGGCACGGTAAACCAGAATGCCTCCGTCTCGAAGGTCTGTTCCGGCAGATCCAGGTCCAGAACTTCCAAAATGTCGTCACTGTAGAGCCGTTTGCGCTGATATTGCTTCACCTGATTGGTCACGACCACATCGCCGAAGTGTGCGGTCGTATTCGCGAGCGGGCAGCTGAGTTTGGTGTCCAGTATGAGGATATGGGAACTCTCGCGCACCTCCGTATAGAAAGTGGCTTCGATGGGCCGCACAGAAGCCATCCTGCCTTCAATGTCCAGCGCTTCCACGAGATACGTTTCGCCCTGATGCAGATAGATCGCGCCGGGATGGACGGTCTTGAAAGCCACACCGCTTTCAACTGTCCCGACCAAGCGGTCCTCGTGGGCCGTGTTTAAGATGCGAAAGGTTGCGGCCGATGCGGAGCGGATATTCACTCCAGCGGCAGGATAGTCGTCTCCGGCAAACCTCCAGGCTCCACTGCGCCACACAAGCCGTCCGGTCTCCTTCAGGTTCTCCACGCAGCCGCGCGCATTGGGGCCGAAACGTGTCAGATCGCCTGGTGTGAGCGGCGCTTCGTAGGCGGCGCAGAGCAGATGCTGGGCGAGAATACGGCGGTTGTCGGGATCGATGACGGCGCGCTCATGGGGCCGTCCAAAGAAATATTCCGGATGGCGCATCAGGAACTGATCCAGCGGATTGTCATGGGCCACCAGCACTGCAAGGGCCTCGTCACCGCCGCGTCCTGCGCGGCCCGCCTGCTGCCATGCGCTGGCGATCGTGCCGGGATAGCCTGTCATGACGGCCGCGTCCAGTCCGCCCACATCGACGCCCAGTTCCAGCGCGTTCGTTGCCGTCACGCCGATGAGACGGCCCGAAAACAGCCCCTGTTCGATATGCCGCCTCTCCTCCGCCGTGTAGCCTGCCCGATAGGACATGACGCGCTCCGCCAGATCGGGAGCGCGGCGCTCCAGCGTGTTCTTCGCATAGCGCAGAATCAGCTCGGCGCTCTTGCGGGCTTTGGTGAAGGTGATGTTGCGGACGCCCTGGGTCACCAGATCCGTGAAGAGAGAGGTCGCCTCCATGTTGGCGCTGCGCCGCTTCTCCTGCCCAGCGTCGATAAAAGGGGGATTCCAGAAGACGAACGTGCGTGGTCCGGCCGGAGCGCCGTTGCCGTTCACAATGATGGGCCGCTCGACGCCAGTCAGGCGCTGGGTCAGCTCTTCTGGATTGGCGATGGTGGCGGAGCAGCACAGAAACTGAGGATCGGCTCCATAGAAGGCGCAGGCGCGGCGCAGACGGCGCAGGATATGCGCGACATGCGCGCCGAATACGCCTCGGTAGGAGTGCATCTCATCGACGACCACATACTTCAGATGCCGCAGAAAAGCGCCCCAAGAGGTGTGGTAGGGCAGGATGCCGACATGCAGCATGTCCGGGTTTGTCAGGACGATGTGCGCCCCTTTCTTGATGAAGCGGCGTTCGGCGGCAGGGGTATCGCCATCGTAAGTCGCGAAGCGGACCGTCGGAAACAGGCCGAAGTCGTTCAGTTTGCCCAGCTGGTCCTGCGCGAGGGCTTTGGTGGGGAAAAGGTAGAGGGCGCGGGCACGCCCGTCGTTCAGCACGGCGTCCAGAATCGGCAGGTTGTAGCAGAGCGTCTTCCCGCTCGCGGTCGCCGTAACGACCGTGACGTGCCCGCCTTCGCGCGCAGCGTTGACCGCCTCGGCCTGATGCGCGTAGAGATGCGCCAATCCCATCGTCTCTAACTGACGTGCCAGTGCAGGCGCGAGGGGCCGCTCCAGATCGCCATACCGCGCCGCACGCGCCGGAATCTGTTCGACATGGGCGATCTGCCCTTTGTAGAATTCGGCGCGTCTCAGATCGTGCAGATAGCCTTCGAAGTTCATATGATCGTTGGAGGGAGACCCCGGCGAAACCATGGGATCTTCGGCATCAGGCGGACTGCGGTTTCACACGGCTTTTTTCGACCATCATGACGAGCGGAATACTGCCGAAATAGAGCAGCAGCAGGGGGCCGCACATCAGCGCCCAGGACATCGGGTCGTTGGCCGGGGTGAACAGTCCTCCGAGGAAGGCGATGATGACGCCCCAGCGCCAGTTCTTGATCAGGCCCTTCGATTTGACGAGGCCCATGAACGCGCCGCCCATCAGGACGACCGGCAGCTGGAAGGCGATGCCGAACGCCGCCATCATCTTCACGAAAAACATGATGTAGTCGTTCGGATCCTGCATCAAGCCTGCGCCCTGTGGGAAGTCGTCGAGGAAGGAGAGGAACCAGCCCATCGCATAGAACATCGTGGCGTACGCGACGGTGACCCCGCACATCAGCAGAAAGACAGAAAGAGGCACCAGCGCTCGGAGCGGCTTGCGTTCCGCCGGAGTCAGAGCGGGCAGCAGGAACAGTGCGAACTCGCGCACGACGAGCGGCGACGCCATGAGGAGGCCGAAAATGACGCCTATCGTGACCTTCACGGTGAAGGGTTCGTAGAAGTTGTGGAAGATGATGCCCATATACTGCTGAGCAGACGGGTGCTCATGCACCCACTCCACGGCATCCACCAGCTGCGCGAACTCTTCGCGCGTCGGGGGATCGTGCAGCGCCTTGGGCAGGATCAAGGTATCTTTGCCGTTGGCAGAGTCCAGCCGGCCATGATGGACCGTCTTTTTCATGCGCTCGATGTTGCGCTGAGTCAGCTCCTTCTCCAGCGGGCGGTACATCGAGCCATAGAGGGGCGCAAAAAGGTTGTAGCCGAGGACGGCTCCCACCAACACATACCACATCGAACGGATGATATGTGTGCGGAGCTCACCGAGATGTTCGGTCAGCTCCATGCGCTTATCGTCAGCGCCATGTTCCGTGCGCAGAGCTGCCATGCTTTTCAACCTCTCAGTCCGTCTTTCAGACGGGAAAAAAGTAGCCTGTAAATCGGTTCGTGCTTGTCGCGCCGGAGGCACCGATGCGTGATCGACCCATGCCATGTACGGCAGCAGAAGGAGTTACGCTGTCAGACAAAAAAGGATCGCACGATGTTGCATTATACACAACAAAAGGCGGAGGGTGCAAGGCTGCACCCCCCGCCCAGCAGATTGCGAACGGAAGAGTTTCCCATTCGGTTTCGCTTAGTGCCGTTTGCGAGCCGTCTTCGTGGTCTTCTTAGACTTCAGCGAGGCGGTCCTGGTCGTGGCGCTCTGACCGCCGGTGTTAGAAACCAGCGTCGTATCGGTCACGGCCTTGAGGGTGATCGCGTGATCCATCGGTTCGCCGCTGCCGCTGCCGCTTTTCGCCGCGCCCAGAATCTGTGCCAGGGTCTGTGGGGCTGCGGGAGCGTTCCTTCTGCCCGAGTTCTGGCCGCCGGGGCCGGGATAGCCTCCACCGGAACCCGGATAGCCGCCGCTTTGGCCGCCGCCGGAACCGGGGTAACCTCCGGTTTTGCCGCCGCCGGAGCCTGGATAGCCTCCGCTCTGGCCGCCGCCGGAACCCGGATAGCCGCCGCTCTGGCCGCCGCCGGAACCGGGATAACCACCGGTTTTGCCGCCGCCCTTCATCATACCGGGAACTCCTCCCTCATCCCCACTGCTTCTGCCCGGGTATCCGCCCCCAGATCCGGGGCCGTAAGGGCTGCCGCCTGCGCCAGGGAAGCCGCCAGCGCCGCCCATGGACTGACTGGGACCGCCTGTGGTATACGTAGTACGACCGGAAACCGTCAGGCTGCGAATGGTCTTGACAAGAACGCCGGAGTTGTAGGCGACATAGATGTCTCTATCGAAGGAGATAACGGGATTCGTGATCTCTACCGGGCCGAAAAGAACGGTCTTTACGCCGGGAGGGGTATTTTTGTAGGACTGGTGAATGCGCGCCGTCGGATAACCGTCCTGCCACTCGAGGTCAACCAGCTTGTTGTCAAGCCGGACGCGGGGCTGGAGGGCCTGAGGCATGCCGGGAATGTCGATGCGCTGATCTTCGGTCGCCCAGGTGTCGCCGACCTGCTCTTTTGCGAGGGGGAGTTCCGGCAGCTCCAGCGTGTTGTTGACCGGAAGACCCAGCGACATGAACTCTGCCAGACCGGCGGCCGTGCCGATCTCGAAGAACGCTTTCCCCGTGGAGGTAAGCTCCTGGTAGACGGAGTTGGACAGCTGGCCGGGATCGAGAATGGTCTCCGCGCCGTTCTGAAGAATGGAGAGTTCCGTCAGTTTGTTGCGGACCAGGGCGACATCCATGCCCTTTTCGCGGTCGAAACTAACGTCCTGAATATCGTAATGGATCTTACTTCGCACGTCGGCAAGGTTCTGGTTGCTCGTCGTCGTTCCGGTTTCCGAAACGCCGCCGACGATGAACGATTTGCCTGTGCGGGAATAGTCCCTGTTCATGCCTTCCGCGTACTTATAACGCAGCAGCAGGGAGGACGGGCCGTCGTGAATGATGTTCGCAACATTGACTTTGACTTCGCTGCTGCCTTTTTCCGCCGCGCCGGTGCTTCCGCTCGGTTCGAAAAGAACGGCGCGAAGGGAGTGCTCGCCATCGCTGATCTTTTCCGATTTGGTGTCCCAGACATACGTGAAGGGTTTGCCGTCCTCGGCCTCCTGAGGAGACAGCGCGAGTGCGAACTTACCGTCGACATAGATCGCGACGAATCCGCCGCTGCCGATACTGGCGCGCGGGATTTCGATATGCACTTTTTCGCGGACGCTCGATCCGTCCAGAGGCTTGCGAATGGTAAATGGAGACTGTCCCTGCGCGTGTGCTGCGCTCATATTGGCAGCTCCGCCCAGAACGAGGGCGCAGATGCTTAACTGCAAGGCTTTGTGGATGGTCATGGGAGACTCCCTTCTGGCATGTCCGACGCGACATTTCAGTGTATCATAGTCCTAAACGAAAGTCAACACGCTGCTTTGCGCCTTGACACCGCTCGGATGTTTGATCTACCATTTTTGTCGGGCATTCAAGCGAAAAGGTTCAGTGCGATCGGTATCGGATCGCTGCGCAGGAGCGTATGAGAGAAGACAGGGCAGAGATCCCGATATCGGAACCGTCGTACAACGAAGGAGTTTACCGTGCAATACCGCATTCTGGGAGAGACTGGGCGCGAGGTTTCAACGGTCGGGTTCGGCGTCTGGACCGTCGCGACGACGATGTGGGGCATCAGCGATGAGGCTGTAGGCCTCCACCTGCTGCGACGCGCCCTCGATCTGGGCGTCACGTTTTACGACACGGCGGACGTCTATGGAGACGGCAAAGGCGAAACGCTGCTCGCGGACGCTGTGGGGAACCGGCGCGACGAGATCGCGATCGGGACGAAATTCGGCTACGATTTCTACAACTCCCCTGGCATTCAGCCTGGCCAGCGCGAACGCCCGCAGGACTGGTCGCCCGCGTTCGTCCGCATGGCCTGCGAGGAGAGCCTGCGCCGCCTCCGAACTGATCGTATCGATCTCTACCAGATGCACAATCCCCGCATAGACACGCTCCAGCGCGACGACCTGTTCGCGACCCTGGAAGACCTGAAAGCGGAAGGCAAGATTCTCTCCTACGGCGCAGCCTTGGGGCCAGCACTGCAAGCCGACCGGCAGATCGAGGAGGGCCTCTACAGCGTTGCGCGCCGGCACACCGCCGTGCAGATCATCTACAATATGCTGGAGCAGGTGCTGGGAGCGTCAATCTGTCCCGTCGCGCATACCCATCATGTACCTGTACTGGTGCGTGTCCCGCATGCATCGGACATGCTGCTGGAGCGCGTCACCGAGGATACCGTATTTGCCGCGAGCGATCACCGCAGCTTCCGGCAGTCGAACGAAAAAATGCGTCATGAGTGGCAGACGAAGGGCGTGAAAAAAATCGAACTGCTGCGGTTTCTGACGGACGGCACAGGCCGCACACTGGGGCAGGCTGCGATTCAGTTCCTGCTGAGCCAGCCGAGCATCGTCTCCGTCTTCCCGAATATTTACGACGAGCCTTTGCTGGAAGAGGTCGCCTCCGCCTCAGATACTCCCCCGCTCACACAGGACGAACTGGCGCAGATCGCGCGTCTCTACGAACACAACTTCTATCTAACCGAAGCCGTGACCGCCTGACCGGGCAAAAGGATGCTGCAGATTGCCGTAACTGCTTCTTGTGGCAATCTGTAACAATGTCGTCCGGCACAAGTCTCATAGTATGGGAGTCGGCATTCCGGCCCTTGCGTGTCTCTGCAAACAGCCACGCACTTCGCTCTCGGAAGGAATTTGTGACGACCTTGTCTCGCAGCCTCGAACTCTCTATAAAACACCGTGAACCGCTGGAGCGAAGCGCGTTTCTGACGCCGCTTCTCACCTGGTGTGCTCTCGGCCTTATGTTAATAGCCGCCCCTCTGCCAAGATCTATAGCGGCGCCGGGCAGTGCGCCCGTGGCGGATACCCTGCCGGTCGTTATTTCGGCGGGAGCGGACCACGATATCAAGAAGTGGGATGCGGAGGGCAAGCTGGCCGCTGCGATCGGCTCTCATGACGATGCGGTCAACGCACTGC
>JAYTGR010000114.1:0-2550 GCA_043733205.1 Chthonomonadaceae bacterium | reverse complement strand
CGGCGCTGGCGGGCGCGTTCGGCGCGGCGCGCGTCCTGGGACGGCGGACACTGTTAGCCGCAGTTCCCGCAGCCCTGCTGCCCCTGACGTTCCTCAGCCCAACACACAGCGGACTGCTGGTTCTCATTCTCACCCTTGCCACCCTGGGCGCGCTTTCCATAGCCCTGCGCACCGATCCCAGGCCCGACAGCCCCTGATGCCGTTATAATAGACAGATCGGATAAAGCTCGTACACATCGCCTGTTCCGGCTGCGATGGAATGAATTCCTTCGCTGGAGCGCTATGCGCTGAGTGTCCGCCTTCGCGGACACCTGTCTGGCCTGCACGCTCTCTCGGAGGAAATGTACTGACGATACGAGGTTTATCCGATACCTCTATAAGCTCGATTTCAGGCCCGGCATTCTGCGTGAATGCCGGGCCGGATCGATTCTGAGAGGTGTCCGTACGGAGGCATTTCAGCCCGATTTTTCGACGAGTTCCAGCGGATCGTCGGTCAGGTCGGCGGGTTCGGGCTGGTAGTCGTCGGGGGTGATGGCGGCGAAGAGGGCATGCGGGTGTCCGCCGCGATAGGCCCAGCCCTGATCGCCGTAGCTCCAGTGCCAGAACTCGCTGGGATAGTTGGTGATA
The DNA here is from genome assembly GCA_043733205.1 of Chthonomonadaceae bacterium. GTDB lineage: Bacteria > Armatimonadota > Chthonomonadetes > Chthonomonadales > Chthonomonadaceae > JANXLO01. The sequence goes on along the minus strand of JAYTGR010000114.1, from coordinate 1,923 downwards.
CCCGTTGGAATGAGGACGTCGGCGAGGATCTGACGGTGCCTGCGGGCGGCCTCGGAAAGATTGGGCGCGGCGAACGCGAAGCCCTTGGGATCGAAGCCTTCATAAGGCGAGATGTGGTCGAGCAGTCTGCCTTCGGTGTCCGCCAGCATCAGATCGACGGCCGCGCCGGTGGAGTGCGGGGGCGGAACGCGCAGGTTCTGCGGCGCGGTGAACCGATTGACTACGCGCCGCAGCGTCACATCCGACCAGTCCGGGTGCATCTCTTTGAACCGGTTCCAGACCGACAGATACATCCGGCGCTGAATATGCGGCGGCCGCCAGCCCTCTACGATGGCCAGCCGATAGCCTTCCGGCAAAGCCGCGTTCGCCTGGCAGAGCCGCTCGGCAACGGATCGGCGCAGAACGGTCTCGCGCCGATAGTGGAAGCGAGGGCTGTCCCAGATCAGGTCGGGACAGAGCTGCAGGAAATCGACCAGCGGTTCGCCGCACTCGACGATCCGTACGGAGCGCAGCTGACTGACAGGTTCGGCAGGAGACGGGACAGGCATTCGGATGGGTTCTTTCTTCCGTTTTAGCGGTTCAGTTTTTGGGGGCGGGAAGGCGGAGACCTTTGGGAATCAACAGCCGGTCGATCAGGCTGAATCCGAACTCGACTGCCAGTGCCAGTAGCGCGGCGGGAACGGCGCCCTGCAGGATCGTCGGAGTGTCGTTGAGGCTGATACCACGAAAGATAGGCTGCCCCAGCCCGCCAGCTCCAATCAGAGCGGCCAGAGTCGCCGTGCCCACATTGATGACGGCGCTGGTCTTGATACCCGCCAGGATCGTACGGGAGGCAAGGGGCAGATAGATTTTGAAAAGTTGTGCGCCCGGTTCCAGACCGAGGGCGGCGGCGGACTCGCGCAAAGAGGCAGGAATCTCCTGCAGCCCGATGGCGGTGTTGCGGACAATGGGCAGCAGGCTGTAGAGGAACAGCGCCGCGATCGCCGTTCTCGGACTGATCCCGAAGAATGGGATGGGAACGAGGAGCGCCAGCAGGGCCAGGGAAGGAATGGTCTGGATAACGCCGACGCTGCCGAGGATGGCCTGACTGAAGCCGCCAGGGCGGCTGGCCGCGACGCCGAGCGGCACTCCCACAATAATCGCCAGCAGAAGAGATTTCCCGACGAGCGTCAGGTGCTGCCCAATCAAGGTCAGGGTAGCGGCAGCGACACTGCTGCTTTCCGGGGCGTTCGCCGCTCCGCCGGAGGAGGCTGCGGCGAAATAGAGCGCCGCTGCCTTATTGTAGTCTTTGGTCTGCTTCGCCTCGGCGTTCATGGCGATCATTTTGTCTTCTGAGATCGTGCCTTCCAGGGTCTTTAGCGCAGCGACCGCCTTCTGCGGCATGTCGAGGCGGTAGACGAAGACGGCATGATATTTCGGAAAGTAGCTGAGGTCGTCTTCCAGCACGAGCAGCTTGTATTCGGCGATCTCAGCGTCGGTGGTGTAAGCCTCTGTCAGATCGATCTGGCCGTTTTTCAGCGCGAGATAGGCGAGCGAATGGTCGATCCCGCTGACGTTCGGCATGCGGAGGCCATACTTTGCGGCCAGCGGCTGCCATCCATCCTGCCGCCCCAAAAACTCATGGGAGACTCCCACTTTCAGATCGGTATGCGCGGCGAGATCGCTGATCTTATGGATCTTCAGCGCATCGGCACGGGACTTCAGCATGACCAGACCGTAGTTGTCGTTGAAGCCGAGGTCGCCGCCGAGGCCTATGCCCTCTTTCTGCAGCGCGGCGCGCAGGGCGTCCTCGGTCATTTCGCCTTTGACTTTGAGGATCTCCTGTGAGATCGTCGCCGTATATTCCGGATAGACCGCGATGCTGCCGCCTTTGAGTGCGCCCCATACGATCCCCGTCGAGCCCAAATCTTCCTTGTGCTCGAC
>JAYTGR010000113.1:0-7153 GCA_043733205.1 Chthonomonadaceae bacterium | reverse complement strand
TGGTAAAATTGGCGGCCTGCGTCGCGGGGGAGATGCGGGGGGTGGAGGTCTCGATGCCCATCAGCGACCAGGTTCCGCTGCTGATGTAGGCGTAGTCGGCGCCGGAAGCGGGCACGGCGACGATGGCGGAAGCGGTGTCGTGTTCGCCAGGGGCGATGACCTGGATCGGCCCGCAGCCGCATTCGGCGGCAATATCGGCGCGGAGCCTGCCGATGGGAGTTCCGGTGGGCACGAGGTCGGTAAGCAGATGGGACGGCAGGCGGAAGTCGGCGAGCAGGTCGTGCGCCCACTGCCGTGAACGCGGATCGATCATCTGACTGGTGCTGGCGATGCTGAACTCGGTAGTCTTGACGCCCGTAAACCAGAAGTTGAGCAGATCGGGAATGAACAGCAGGGTCTGCGCCGCCTCCAGCAGGGGCGAGTTCTGGCGCTGCAGCGCGAGCAGCTGAAACAGCGAGTTGATCTGCATGAACTGAATGCCCGTGCGGTCGAAAATTCGGTCTGCCGGCACGATGCCGAAGGCGGTCTCCAGCATGCCGTCGTTGGCATGGTCCCGGTAATGCCGGGGGTTGCCGAGCAGCACATCGCCGCGCCCCAGCAGACCGAAATCGACCCCCCAGGTGTCCACTCCAAGCGAATCGAATTCGCCGCCATGCGCGGCGACAGCCATCGTCAGGCCTTTCTTCAGCTCCGCGAACAGCCGCAGGATGTCCCAGTGCAGCGTGTCCAGCAGACGCACCGGCGTGCTGGCAAAGCGGTGCGCATCCTCCAGCCGCAGCCGCTCTCCATCGAAAAATCCCACGACCCCGCGCCCGCTCTCCGCTCCCAGATCGAACGCCAGATATTTTGCTTCCGCTGCCATGCCCACACCTCTTCTCCCTTGAAATCGCCGCATTGTGGGCAGTACCAGGATTGCCCTCAAGGCAGGCGTAGAGTTCGCGACAGGCCGCAGAAATCCTCCTCTCATCACAAACGCGCGGAACGTCTGTTCAGATGTCCCGCGCGGTGTGACAGCAAAGTGACAGCAGATCAGAACGCGCCGCGTGCCTCCAGGATCAAGAGCGCGTCGCCCTGACCGGAGAAATGCACTGCCGCCTCGCCGCTGAGCCGGTCGGTTAACCGGCTTCCAACGAAGAACTTGCCGCCAAAACGGGTAGAAGAGGCGAAATACGGGCCGATTCCCAGGCCTGCATAGGGCCGCAGGGAGCCGATTTTCTGCGGGAAGAAGTAGACCTGATCGAAGGTCAGCGGAATCAGCGTGGAGTTGCCGCCCAAATTTGCGGAGACGATCGCCTCCGCATCCACACGGCCGACCCAGTTCGGTGCGATACCATAACGGGGAAATGTCACATCGGCGCCGCCGACAAACTTGATGCGCGGAGAGACCATCGCGCCTAGGCGAATCGCAAAGGGATAGTCGCGGCCAGCGATAGCGACCGTTTTATCCTGTGCTCCCGCATCCACGGCGAGCAGCTCCGCATAAGAGGCCGTCCCGGCAGGAATTCCCGCCTGAGAAACCTGGGTGAGCTGTTCGGCCGCCTCGGGCGTCAGCGTCGCAGTCTTCACATTCGTCTGCGCCTGCGCTATGCTGCCGAGGGCCAAAAATCCTGCTGTACTGAAGAGAGCCGCACCGCTCCTGCAAGCTGTCGTGAGATTGCACCGTACCATGATCTCGCACTCCTTTGTAAGCCCTATGTATTGAGTTGGCTGGATAGAATTTGTACGGACCGGTACGCTTTGTACCACGCGGACAAGCCTGCGGCCGCTCAGCCGTTCAGGAGAAATTCGCGGTGTCCGCCCGTCAGACGCAGGTCTAAAAGCCAATGTTCCCGGAACAGGGAGGGCCTGTTTACCGCAGCGCTGGACGTCCTGCTGGTTTCGCTGTCGGTCCATGTGACCGGCGGGCTGAACAGCGATCTCTGGCTGGTCTACTTTGTCGTGATGATTTTTGAGCTGATGTTCGCCACCGCCCAGCAGAAGCGGCTGATCGTGGGGGGCATCTTCGGAGCCTACCTCTGCGCCACGCTGCCGACCCAGCTGGCCGCAATCCCGCCTGTCATGCCCTTCGGGGCTTACCTGCGGATTCTGGCCTCACGCCTCTTCTTTCTGGTCCTGGTGGGCTCTCTGAGCCGGCGCATCAGCCGGAACGCGCTCGATCACGACCGTGAACTGTCTGTACTGCGGGAGCAGATGGCGACTTCCGAAGAACGGGCACGTATCGCGCGGGAAGTCCATGATGGCCTCGGACACAGCCTCGTCAGCGTGATCCTGCGGCTGGAACTGTGCCGGAGGCTCTTCCACAGCGGCCCCGAGGAAGCCGACACGCTGCTGCGCGAAGAGATCGTCTCCCTGCGGGGGGCCTGGAACGAGAGCCGCGATTTGGCCTTTCATCTGCTTCCCTGGGAGAAACAGACGACGAGCGAGACACTGCCCGACACCCTGCGCCGCCATCTCAGCCGCTTCGCCGAGCGCACGGGCGTCAGCGCCGAACTGCGCGTGGAAGAGCCGCTCCGGCCCCTGGCAGCGGATGCGGTTTTCGGACTGATACGGATCGTCCAGGAGGCGCTCACCAACGCCGCGAAACATGCCCAGGCGACCCACATCGCCGTAACGCTGATCTCCTCGCCCACCTCACCGTCTCTGCACTGTACGATCACGGACAACGGCATCGGTTTCGACACCACCGCGCATCCCGCCGGAATGGGTTTGGAAACCATGCGCCAGCGCGCCCGAGCTCTCGGCGGCAGCCTGAAGGTCGTCAGCTCTCCAGGCCAGGGAGTCCGGATCGAAGTGCAGCTGTCCGGCTGATGCCGTGAAATCGAGCTATTTTTGCATCGCCAGAGAAAGAAGGCAGGAATTTGCCGGATGGACGTGCAATCTAAGCCCGTACACCTTTTTCTACGCGAACCTGGGAGAAGGCGGCTCTGGAAACGTCTGGACGCAGAGATATGCCCTTTACCTATCAACGAGGAGGACTTTACGTGAAACGGCTTGGAACAATCTGGGGTCTGGCTCTGATGATTCTGCTTGGCATGGCGATGGCTCCCCGCGCGGCGCATGCGCAGAACGGCGATGCGATACCGGAGCTCTCGCGGGACTGGAACGTGCGTCTCGGCATGTTCATCTACAACAGCAAAACGACACGCGCCGCAAACAGCGAAGTGGGCGTGAGTGGAATCGTGGAACGCCGCGTCTACAAGGGCGATGCCTTCGATGTACTGGTCGGTATCGGCTACAATGGTCTCGACCGGGTCTACAGTGTGCCGATTCAGATCAATGTCATTGGACATAAAAACAACCTGCGCTACGGAGGAGGCTTCGGCTATTCCTTCAACAAACGACTGGACGGCTCCGGTTCCAATGGAACCGCGCTCTCTCTCATCCTGGGCTACACTCCGGTCCATGGTAAGAACCCGATCTCCGTGGACCTGCGTTACTTCTTCCTCGGCGGCTCTTCCAATGAACTGGACGGCTACAGCCTTACCATCGGCGCTCAGTTCTGACGTTTGGCGTACACAGCTGCATGGCAGAATGCACAAAGAGGGCGGAGCGTTCAGGACGCTCCGCCCTCTTTTACACTGCGCTCCGCCCGCACTTACCTTTTGCGGCCATTCTTGCTGCTGGCAGGCAGACTGCCTTTCTTAAAGCTCACGTCGAACTGGGACAGCGACAGAGCGGCGACATCCCGTCGGGGCTGATCCGTATCGAGCCCGAACCTTCCGATCTCGGCCTCGCCATGAGGACGCAGGTCGAGTACGATCGTCTTCGCCTGGTAGGGATTGCTGCCGGAGACGAGCGTCAGTCTCACGCCGTAACTGCCTTCCTTGCCCTGGTAGGTTCCGGTAAAGCGCGCCGACACGAGGGGCGAGAAGGTCCATTCTGCGAATGCGATGCCGTCACGGTGCAGATTGAGGGTAAAGCTCGCGTCGCTGACCACGAGATGCCCGGCATAGCCTTCGAGCACATCGGATCCGGCAGCCGCTGCCTTTTTGACAGGGCGATTCATCCGGACCGGTTTGGCGACGGCTGCGCCCGGACTGGTGACGGATGTGCCAGGAGCGGTCATGGGATCGGCCTGACCGGCCGCCGCATCGCCTGCCGCTCCCTCCTGTATCCAGGTGCGGAACAGGCCGATCTGATCGTCCGGCAAAGGCGCACTGCCTTTCGGCATCCGGTCGCGTTTGCCGGTCAGATAGTCCATCAGCAGGCTGGTTCCCGGCCTGCCCGGCATTACCAGCGCGCCATGATCGCCGCCTTTCAGCAGACTGGAGAGGGAGACGACGCTGAGTCCGCCAAGCGCCGAACCGCCGTTATGACAGGCGCGGCAGCGCTGATTCAGGATTGGTGCGATCTGCGTCTGGAAACTGACCGTATGCGGCCCGGCAGTCATGTTCCCCGATCCCGGACCGGCGCCCGCTCCCGGCATGAGGCGCGTGGACGGACCGGCGCGTACAGGAGGAGGCTTCGGCAGTGAATCGGCGAATGCAGCGGACTGAATGACCGTGGACAGCCCGATCGCCTCCCCAGCCTGCACCGCCTTCTCCGGCACGATGACGACGCTGTGCCTGCCGATGATCGCGACCCAGACCGCTACCACCGGTGCATCGTCGCCCTTGTTTTTCTCCTGAAAACGGAAGACGGCCCCCGCGCCATGATCCACCACGGCGGTCTGCCCGCGCACCATCTCCGATTTCGGCAGCAGTTTGGAGGCGAACAGTGTGACCTCTGCCTTGAGGCCGCTGTCGTAGGCCGGAGGACCGGACGGCAGCGCTTTCAGCACATCCTGCTGCACCAGGAACCTGCTGCCGTCCGGAGAGGTGAGATGAATCCTGTCTCCCTCGGCTTCCGCTTTCCAGCGCTTGGGATACTTGAATCCGAAATTGTTGTCGCCGGAGGTGTAGGCTTCCTGGGCGCGGGACATGGTTCCTATCCCGAACAAGAGCACAAGAGCCACAATCCAGCCAAACCGAACCTGCATTTTGTCCGTATGACGCATCGTTATCGCCTCGCAGCCTTTATCGTTGTTTTCCGTCCCTGCTGTCCCGCACCGAGAGCCGAACCTGTCTGATAGACGTAAGAGCGCAGCTGGATGTTCAGAGGCTCGCAGGAATTAGTCCGGCAGGCATAAGCTCCGGGCGCTGGATACCGAATAATATCTGGAATACCGCCCTGAAAATAGAAAAGAAACAGGCCGGAACGCCTGGGTTCCGGCCTGTTTCTTTAGAAGACCATTGGGAGGGCGGTTCGGCCGGCATCAGTGGATAGCATGAATAGTGACAGCGCTGGCGATCAAGGTGTCCTGCCGGGGCGCCTGCAGGTGTACCGTGTCCATGCTGCGCCGTATCATACCTTCGCCGCGCACTTCGGCATAGACCGTACGATCTCCGTACCCTGCATTCATTTTCCAGGTGCATCGAGGCTGATACGGCATCCAGTCCGACCAGTGGACACGATCGTTGCTGAAGCGCATCTGCTGAGCCCATCCCTCGCCGTACACATAGAGATGCACGGCAGGATCGTTCGTTTCGGGAGCCTTGTTATTGATCACCACAGGATAGGTGTCCGAGCGGGTGCCGAAATCCTGCACCCAATAGTGTTTGAAGTGGGTGTGGTCCCCATTGAAATGCGCGACACCGATCTCCCGGAAAGTGGGGTTCAGCAGGTTGGCGCGATGGCCCGGGCTCCGCATCCAGTCTGCCACGACTTCTTCTGCCGTCAGCTGCCCGCCCGCAATATTTTCGCCGATCTCCCGATAGTCGCTGTAGCCGAATCCGGGCAGACGGGGGTCGATCTCCCGGCCCAGCGAGTCGGTGTGACACAGGTAGTTGTGCTGCACCATGTCACGCGCCATCCACTGGGCAGAATGTATCAGGGCGGGGTGGACTTGCAGGGGAGCAAGACCGTATACAGCGCGGATTTCGTTGGTCAGCTGCACGACACGACCGATCATCTTATCCTCTGGAGTGTGCCGGGGGGCAGGAGATTCGGCCGTGGCAGGCAGGCCACACAACATCCACATGACAAACAGCAGGAGCCCAGGGGCATCGCGACAAATCATGGCGTGAAGTTCCTCCGCCGCAGATCCTGGCGTATACCCGCCGTGGAGAGCGCAGCGCTCCAGCGCCAGGCCGATAAATGAACGGCAGCAGACGCTAAAATGTGTCGAAATAGTGATTTCCGATAGGGAATTCCAGACCCGGTGTCATCAGGAACGCCGGCCCTTCCGATGGAGAATGGAAGAGGAGAGAGACGCCGTAACACGGCGGATCATCTCTCTGTGAGATAGGAACGGGTGGTGCTATAGAGATAGTATACTAAATCAGTCAAAGCGATCACATCTGCGGAACGGCATATTTTAGCCGAGGCGCAGACCTTATTTCGGGCTGTTGAGACGAAGCAGTCCAGTAGGCACCGCAGACAGAATGTATCTTCCCCGATTACGGAAGAGAGGGAAGCGGACATTCCCCTTTACGCAAAGGTAAAAAGATCGTTCCCTATCTGTTTGAAAATGTTCTTCGATTGTGTGCAGGGCGCGTGAGACGGGTGTACTTCTCCGTCTGTCGATTTGCGGATTTTGCCTTGACACTCCGTTCCAACTATGCTATACTGTGTACGACCTACTCGGTGAGAGACAACCTCCACCGAGTATAACTTTGTCTGCCAGCGCAGCAGACTGTCGAGCTGACAAAGTTGTTAAGCGTGGGGAGATACCCGAGTGGACAAAGGGAGCTGACTGTAAATCAGCTGCGGAATGCTTCAGAGGTTCGAATCCTCTTCTCCCCACCATCTGAACAGCCCGTCAGCGGGACACGCGCCTTCGGGCAAAGCGATCTCGTGGACGTATCTGTTCTTCACCCGCCCTCATAGCTCATTGGCAGAGCACTTCTTTGGTAAAGAAGAGGTACTGGGTCCGATTCCCAGTGGGGGCTGGAATATTCTAACGCGGCCCTTTGCGCAGAACGCCGGAGTTCCGGCGGCGCAGAGGCCGCTTCGCCAGGGCGCGAAGCACTACGTTACGGAGGCGTATTAAACTACTATGGGTAAGGTAAAGTTCGAGCGTACGAAGCCGCACGTCAACATCGGCACCATCGGCCACGTCGATCATGGCAAAACCTCGCTGACCGCAGCGATCACCCGCATGCTCGCCACACAC
>JAYTGR010000112.1:0-2553 GCA_043733205.1 Chthonomonadaceae bacterium | reverse complement strand
ATACCCGGTTTTGGCGGCAGTTTGGTTTCGATGTAGTCGAGCGCTTTCTGAAGAGTGCTGCGCAGTGCCGTGCCTTCGCCGATCAGCGAGTCGTAGGAGGAGTAAGAAACGTAGTCCACGGTCGTTTTCGGCAGGACATCGTTGGTAAGTGTATGGCCTCCCTGCATCGCCTTCTGGACGAGATTGACCTCTGTATACTGCCAGACTTCCACATTCGTGTGTTTCGTGTCCCTCTTCGCATCCTCGATAGCCCGCTGACGTGTGTTTAGCCAGTCGATCATGCCCTGCACGGCCTGTGGGTCGGGATCGTGCTTCGGGTCGTAGCCCGGATGCAGATACCAGTCGCCTTCCCAATGGCCCAGCAGAAACGTCTTACCGGACCGATTGTACGCGGTCAGAAGGCAGCGGGTGAAATCGTAGATCTCCCGGTATTCGGCGGCGGCATCTTTCGGCGCGAAACCGTGGTCCCACCAGCCGGCAGAAAAGGTATAGGTCCAGAGGAGATAGTGGCGGAAAGGCAGATCCAGCACGTGCCGAAACGAAGGCTCATCGCGTGCCAGATCGCGCAGCGAATGAATTGCTGCGTTCTTCTCGACGCCGGGATAGGTTCCACTGCCATAGTCGCGGCTCAGGCTGATTTTGAGAATATTGGAGCCCATGGCGAGTGTCGTCTGCGCGGTTTCGACAAGCGCAGTCTGCTGCGTAAACCGGTATTTGGGGCCAATCGTCTGCGTTCCGACGACATAGTTGTAGTGCGTCACGGAAGCAGGAGGATCCCCGAACGCTGCAGCACCGATCAGCATCCACAATATTCCGAACAGGCTCACAAACGCTATTCTGAAAGGCATACGTCTCTTTCAATTCTCCATTGGCAGGATGGTTCCCAGCTCCTCATTGAAGCGAGGTGGGGATGCAGCGGGCTGAGACAGGATGATCTCTCCCTCCATTCTGCAGATTGAGAGACAGGCGCGGCAGGAGGCAGAGCGGAAGACACTCTCTGCCTCCCTCTTGCCCTGCCCGTCTCTTTCTCGCCGCTTTAGGTCTGCGCCTGGGCGTGAGAGGCGGCCTGGAGGCAGGCCTGCATGTGGCCGCGGGCTTCGGCGGCGATGATACAGACCTGTTCGAGGGAGTAGTCCTTCGCGCCGATTACTTCCAGATCGACCGGGCCGGTGTAGCCGTGGGCGTGCAGGACGCGAATATAGCCGAGCAGGTCGATGTCGCCGCGCCCGTTGGCCTGGTTTTCGGGTTTGCCGGGGTTCTGCTGGCGGCCTTTGCAGTCGCGAATATGGACATGCTTGACGCGGGCGATGACGGCGGCGATGGCTTCAACAGGGTTCTCATTGGCACGCCAGATGTGCGAAGGGTCCATGTCGATGCCGAAGGCAGGCGAGGAGATCGCCTGCATGGCGCGCAGGGTCGTCGGGGTGTTGTAGATGCTCGCGCCGACATGGGCTTTTACGCAGAGCGTGACGCCATACTTCTCCGCCATATCGGCCAGACTGCCGAGCGAGTCGATCGACTGCTTCAGAGTCTCCTCGTCGTCGGACTTGCCGCCGGGGCCGCAGTTGACGATAGGAATGCCTATCTCGACGGCGGCCTGAAACGCCTGCTCCATCCGCGCCGGGTCCTGCGAGGGCTGCTCCATCGCCAGCAGCGCCAGTTCGTACTCGCCTGCCAGCCGTTTGATCTCTGGGGCGGTTTCGCGCCAGTTGTTCAGGTCCAGCGAGGTGCCCATGCCGTCGATGGCCGAGATCTCGATGCCGTCATAACCGGCCATTTTAAGATACTTGAAAGCGGCTTCCAGAGGATGACCGCCGAAGAGAACAGAGTTGGCTCCCAGTCGCATTTGCAAAGGCTCCTTCGTCATTGCGCGACGCCTCACACGCCTGCGCACAGAGTAGCAGGCCGGTAGATGTATGCCGGACCTGTCTGCCCGCACAGTTCGCGAGTCGAGAGAGGAATTCCTGTGCGCGCTGCGAAAAAGAGAGATCAGAACGAGCCGACAGCGCAAAGCTTGCGGCGGGAGTGAGGGACTATGGAGCGCGTGTTTATCAAACTGGGCAGTGTGATGGCGTTTTTAGCAGTGCTGCTGGGCGCATTCGGGGCGCATCTGCTGCGGGGCAGACTGACGGGGATCCGCCTGGAAGACTACCAGATCGGCGTGCAGTACCAGATGGTCCATGCCCTGGGCCTCATCCTGATCGGGCTGTGCGTGGAGCGGCTGGGAGATTCCAAGAACGTGCGGACGGCAGGATGGCTGCTGTTCACCGGGATCGTCTGCTTCTCGGGCAGTCTCTACGCCTTTGCCTTCACCGGGATGCGGGTGTTCGGCGCTCTCGCCCCAATCGGCGGTCTCAGCTTTATGATCGGCTGGCTTTTGCTGGCCGCTTCGGCCTGGAAATCGCCCGAACGCTAGTCCATCCGGCAGGAATTCTACTCCGGCCGGGCGGCCAGTGTGGCCGTAAGGGTGACGGTCTCCTTACCGCGCAGGACGACGATTTTGACGACATCGCCGGGCTTGTGCCCGGAAAGCGCCACCGTGTAGTCCTGCAC
>JAYTGR010000111.1:0-2556 GCA_043733205.1 Chthonomonadaceae bacterium | reverse complement strand
TTGCGCGCCGTCTGCGATACCAGCTTCAAAGGCTGGAAATGCCTGCCGAGTACGCCGTCCTGCTGCAGAAGCAGCTCCTGGCGGACATGAAGGAGGTTCTGAGGCAGCTCTACGATCTGCTCCTGCGCCCGCTGGATTCCTGGCTGGCGGAGAAGGTCGTTTTAGCGCCGCATGGGATCCTGCACGAACTGCCGTTTCACGCCTTTTTCGATGGGAAAGAGTATGCGCTGGATCGGTGGGAGTTCCTCTATGCCCCGAGCGCAGCGATATGGCAGATGGGAGTTCGGGAGAACAGAGCGAACTCGAACGGTTCTCGTCCTCCTGCGGGAAAGCGAACGAGCCTGATCATGGGCATTCCCGGCGCCGGAACAGAGCGTATCACGGAGGAGGTCGCGGAGGTGACACGCTGCCTGGCCGGGGCAAAAGTCTTCTGCGGGGAACAGGCGACGCTGGAGACTTTTCATGCGCTCTCCGGGCAGAGCGGGATTCTGCATCTTGCAGCGCACGCGCGGTTCCGAAACGACAATCCGCTCTTTTCCGGACTGCAGTTTGCGGATGGCTGGCTGCTGGCCCGCGATCTGTACGGGATGACGCTCGACTGCGACCTGGCGACCCTCTCCGCCTGCCAGACAGGCGCGACCGTGGTAGAAGCGGGGGACGAACTCTTCGGGCTGATCCGGGGTTTTCTGGGGGCCGGCGCGCGGTCCGTAGCCGCCAGCCTGTGGTCCGCCGACGACGCCGCGACGGCGCTCCTGATGGCCTCTTTTTATACGCGGATCGCACAGGGAGAGACGACTGCGTCGGCGCTGCGAGGCGCGCAGCGCCGGACCAGAGAGGTCTATCCTCATCCCTACTACTGGGCCGCCTTCGGTCTGGTAGGGCAGCGGGAACGCAAAGCGGAGACGAGAAAGAAACGAGGGAAGATAGATGCGTAATATTAAGATCGGCCGAGCGGCACCCCCCTTCCTGCTCCGGGAAGGGTGCCTTGCCGCCCTGTTCCTCGCCCTGCTGGCTCCCGTCGGCCGGGCGCAGGATGCAGACACCGCCGATGTGGTGATTCGTATCCAGTCCGGGGTCAATATTCAAAGGCTCGCTGCCTCTTACCACACGGTTCCCGGGCCGCATATCGCCGGAACGAAAATCTACCAAGTTCCAGTCCCGGCAGGCCGTGACGCGGCAGATTTCCTCGCACAGCTGCAAAACGATCCTCGGGTCGCTTCCGCAGAACCGGACAGTATCGTTCAGGAGGAGGAGGTGGGGGGCAGTCAGCTCCATTTCGCCTTCGATGCCGGCGATCGGCCTGGGGCCTACATCGACCAGAATGCCTACGAGCAGGTCCATATCGGCTCGGCCCACTCTCTCTCCACGGGCGCCGGGGTCAAGGTCGCTATTCTGGACACCGGCGTGCTGGCCCGGCATCCTGCGCTTCTCGGGCATCTGCTGCAGGGATATAATGCGCTCAGCCCTGGCGACGCCCCCGACGATGTGGCGGACGGCATCACCAATGCGGCCATCGGACACGGAACCATGATCGCCGGACTGGTGGCACGTCTGGCTCCCGATGCGAAAATCGTTCCGGTACGTGTCCTCGACGGAGATGGGATAGGCACGATATTCTCTGTCGTAGCGGGCATTCACTATGCGGTGAAGCATGGGGTCCGAGTGATCAACATGAGTTTCGGCGCGGTGCAGCCTTCGGACGCGCTGGAACACGCGGTGAATGAGGCGAACAGCGCAGGCGTCGTGATCGTGGCTGCAGCAGGCAACAGAAACACAAACGCCCCGTACTATCCGGCCTCGCTCGGGAATGTCCTCACGGTCGCTTCCGTCGAACCGGACGACGTCAAGTCAGGCTACTCCAACTACGGGGACTCTGTGGGCGTGGTCGCGCCGGGCACCGGAATTCGCAGTTCCTACTGGAACGGAGGGTACGCCAACTGGTCGGGCACCTCGTTTGCCACGCCCTTTGTGACGGCAGCGGCCGCGCTGGTGTGCTCTCTCAACCCGCATTACCAGCCTTCACGGATCATAGCACAGATCCAGCAGGCAGCGCATCCGGTGGACAGGGCCAATCCGGGGTACAGGGAGCAGCTTGGGGCCGGTCTCCTCGATATGGAGGGAGCCGTCAGGAACGTTTCGGGAGATCCCTAGCGGCCCGGAGAGGCAGCTTTGCGCACGGGATTGAAATCCCATGCTGAAATACGAAGTTCCGCCTGCGCGGACTCAGATCTCTCTGAGTCCGCGCATCTATTTTTAAGGACGGCAATTTTTTTCTTCTCGATCTGTATTTTTCCTGCTGTACGCTCATTCCTGGGTATTAAGCTCTGGGAATGAGGAGACCGATATGATGACGCTGAACGTGAATGGAAAGAACTATCAGGTAGACGTGGACCCCACGACGCCCCTATTGTGGGTGCTGCGCGATGTGCTGCAGCTGACAGGTACGAAGTATGGCTGTGGAATCGAGATATGCGCCGCCTGTACGGTGATCATAGACGGGCAGGCGGAAAAATCCTGCGAATTCGAGGTGAAGGAGGCCGTCGGCAGAGCGATCAC
>JAYTGR010000110.1:0-7182 GCA_043733205.1 Chthonomonadaceae bacterium | reverse complement strand
GCAGAACTCCAGAAGAGTTTTCCCCGACAGCACGGGAGACATCGTCGCTGGCATCAATCGTTAGCGCCTCAAAAACAATCGAATGCGCCCTCGTCCTGAACTTCAGGGCGAGGGCGCATTGCTGTCGGTACGGCGCAGGCCGGACTACATGTCGTAGTCCATGCCGCCGCCGCCGTGTCCGCCGCCTGCGGGCGCAGAGGACTTCTTCTCGGGCTTTTCGACCACGAGGGTTTCGGTCGTCAGGATGAGACTGGCGATGGAGGCCGCGTTGGTCAGGGCGGAGCGGGTGACCTTGACGGGGTCGATGACGCCCGCCGCGATCATGTCGCCGTACTCTTCGGTCGCGGCGTTGAAGCCGTGGCCGATGGGCAGGCCCTTGACGGTGTTGACCACGACGCTGCCTTCGAAGCCGGCGTTCTCGGCGATCTGGCGCAGGGGCTCTTCGAGCGCGCGGCGCACGATGGCGACGCCATGCTTCTCGTCCTCATTGCTGCCCAGACCGTCGAGCGAACTCTGGATGTTGAGGTAAGCGACGCCGCCGCCGGAAACGATGCCCTCTTCGACCGCAGCACGGGTGGCGGAGAGTGCGTCTTCGAAGCGGTGCTTCTTCTCTTTAAGTTCGGTCTCGGTCGCAGCGCCGACCTTGATGACAGCGACGCCGCCGGCCAGCTTCGCGAGACGCTCCTGGAGTTTCTCTTTATCGTAGGAGGAGTCGGTCGCTTCGATCTGGTTCTTGATCTGCGCGATGCGGCCCATGATCGCCGCTTCGGAGCCGGCGCCTTCGATGATCGTGGTCTGCTCTTTGCCGATGATCATTTTGGCGGCGGAGCCGAGCATGGTCAGATCGGTATTCTCCAGCTTCACGCCGAGGTCATCGGAGATGAACTTGCCGTTGGTCAGGAGCGCGATGTCTTCCAGCATAGCCTTGCGGCGATCGCCGAAGCCGGGCGCCTTGACCGCACAGCTGTTGATGATGCCGCGAATCTTGTTCACGACCAGCGTTGCGAGCGCGTCACCGTCGACGTCTTCCGCGATGATGACGATCGGGCGGCGGGACTGGGCGACTTTCTCAAGCACGGGAATCAGGTCGGCGGCTGCGCTGATCTTCTTCTCGTAGATGAGGATGTAGGGGTTCTCGATGACCGCTTCCATGCGCTCGGGGTCGGTGACGAAGTAAGGGGAAATGTAGCCCTTGTCGAACTGCATTCCGTCCACGAAGTCGGTGTACGTCTGGAGGCTCTTGCTCTCTTCGACGGTGATGACGCCGTCCTGGCCGACCTTCTCGATCGCATCCGCGACGAGTTGACCGATCTCGGGATCGTTGCCGGAGATGGAGGCGACGGACGCCACTTTCTCTTTGTCGCCCTTCACTTCGACCGCAAGGGTCTTCAGCTGCTCGATGGCCTTGGCAACGGCGATCTCGATGCCGCGCTTGACCTGAAGCGGGTTGCCTCCGGCGGCGACATAGCGCAGACCTTCGTTGACAATGGACTGGGCCAGAACGGTCGCGGTGGTCGTACCATCACCGGCGACGTCGTTGGTCTTGCTGGCGACTTCCTTGACGAGCTGAGCGCCCATGTTCTCGTAGGGGTCTTCCAGTTCGATCTCTTTGGCGACGGTGACGCCGTCCTTGGTGATCGTGGGGGAGCCCCATTTTTTGTCCAGAACGACGTTGCGGCCTTTCGGTCCGAGCGTCACTTTGACAGCGTTGGCGACGGCGTTTGCACCGCGCTCGAGGGCGCGTCGCGCTTCCTCATCGAATTTCAACTGCTTCGCAGCCATTTAGAATTCTCCTTCGATACAATCCGGTGCGTCCGCGAAGATCTCTGCCCGACCTCGGACAGGGCCGACAGACGCGATATGTCGTAGGTGCGCGGCCGTTATTCGGTTACGACGAGCGCATAAATCTGGTCTTCATCCAGCAGAACGTAGTCCTCGCCATCCAGTTTGACGTCGGTTCCGCCGTACTTAGAGTAGATAACGGTATCGCCGACCTTGACGGCCAGTTCGCGTACGGTGCCGTCTTCGAGAAGGCGACCCGATCCAACCGCGATCACTTTGCCCTCTTGCGGCTTCTTCTTCGCCGTATCCGGGAGAAAGATTCCGCCCGAAGACTTCTCTTCACCCTCGCTGGGCTTGACGACGACCTTGTCACGCAGCGGTCGCAATGCCATGTTGCTTCCTCCGATCAAAAATTGGCCTGTTGGCACTCGCATGGTGTGAGTGCTAAAATAGGATACTTCTTATCCAAGCGACTTGTCAAGGGAAAAGAGCAGAATTTGGGAAATCGTTTCCCGCGCATGCGTCCGAGCGAGCGCAAGGAATTCCGGCCCCGGGAGGCGAACAGAGAGTCGGGCTTCATCGGCGGTCTCCCCAGCGCGATTTCGGCTGCGCAGGAGGGGTAACTTACGGAAGCAGGGGAGGCGTATCATGCAGTTCGCTGCCGCGATCACTCGCTGCGAAAATGTTCAGGATGCCGTGGCCCATCTGGTGGACTCCATTCGCCGCCAGATGTCCGGGGAGGTCGATCTGCTGGTCCTCTTTCTGACGCCGGAGTACCAGGACGATGCGCAGCAGCTGAGCCGCTCCCTGCGGCTCGCGCTCTCGCCGCGCGTCCTGATCGGATGCACCTGCGAAGGGGTCATTGGGGGAGATCGGGAGATCGAGCGTGAGCCGGCCATCAGCCTCCTCGCCGGACGCCTGCCCGGTGTTACACTGGCCCCCTTCCACATCGGCATGGAAGAGTGGGAGAGCCTGCTGGACGAGAACGATACGTCGAAACTGAAGCGCTTTCTGGCCCTCGATCCGGCCGACAAAACCCCCACACGCGCCTATATCGTGCTGGCGGATCCCTTTACCACTCCGATCGCCGAACTGATGCAGTCGCTGGACGATCTGACGCCTGGCGCCCCCACCCTCGGCGGCATGTGCAGCGGCGCACAGCAGGCCGGGCAGAACCTCCTCCTGCTCGACGGCCAGATCCTCGAAGATGGCGCTGTCGGCGTCCGTATCGCTGGCCCCGTGATCGTGGATACCGTCGTCAGCCAGGGCTGTCGGCCCATCGGCAAGACCCTGCTCGTCACCAAAGCCGATGGGAACCGGATCGCGACGCTTTCCGGCCACAATGCGCTCGAACTGACCCGCGATCTGCTCAGCGATCTGCCGGATTCGGATAAAGAACTGCTCTCCAAGGGCCTGTTTCTGGGCGTCGTCGTCAACGAGTACCAGTCGGCCTTCGGCCGAGGGGATTTCCTGATTCGGCCCGTCTTCGGAGCCGACAAGGAGACAGGAGCCATCGCAGTCGGCGAGACGATCCGGGCGGGCCAGACGGTCCAGTACCATGTGCGCGATGCCCGCACTGCCGACGAGGATCTGCGCGAGCTGATGAAACGCGCGGCACAGGACGAAGTCGCGCCTGCGGGCGGACTGCTCTTCTCCTGCAACGGACGCGGTATCCGCCTGTTCGACATGCCGAACCACGACGTGCGCGGCGTCCTCGAAGCCGTTCCGGAGACCCCGCTCGCCGGCTGCTTCGCGCAGGGCGAACTCGGTCCTATCGGAGGCCGCAGTTTCATCCACGGCCACACCCTCAGCGTCGCCCTCTTCCGCCCCCTCCACCAGGAACACGAAGGAGACTGAACAAAACAAACTTTCCCCGCCCCTAAAGAGGCGGGCTGTCTTTGGCAAGACCCCTGAAGGGGCCTGGGGCCGGCGTAAACGGGTCTTTACGCTTTACGCGGAAGTAATGAGGCTGTCGGCGCTTCCTGATGGAGAGCATCAGCCTCCTTTACAGCTCTCCCAGGCCCCTTCAGGGGTCTTAACCTTCCCCTCAGGCCGCTCCTTTAGGGGCGGCGGCCGTCTCACGCCGAGGTTCCGTTGACAGCAGGGTTATAGAATCTCAGCTGCCAAGTTGACCTCGGCCGAGAGGGTTCGGTATACTGGATGCTATGACTCAAGCGCGTCCCGCAGACATACAAGCGAAAGCAGATTCCACCCCCCTGCCTCCGGGTTCGGAGCAGACCCCTCCGCGCAGGCCACCGGAAGAGGATGAGATGCTGGGCAGGGCGTTCGACTGGACGCTGACCAAGCGCCTGCTGACATTTCTCATTCCTTACCGGAGGGATGTGCGCATCGGAATGGCGCTGTCGCTTCTGATTGCAACGCTGGGTCTGGCCAGTCCTCTGCTCCTGAAGGCCGTGATCGACAAGGCGATCGCTCGGGGCAGTATGCCGCTGCTGCTGGGTCTCTCGCTGGCCTATCTGGCGGTGCAGTTCCTCAACTGGCGAGTCGGTTACGACCAGCAGGTGCGGCTGGCATCGCTGGCGCAGAACGTCCTGTTCGATCTGCGCGACACGCTGTTCGGGCATCTGCAGCGCCTCTCCCTGGACTTTTTCGACAGCCGCGCCTCCGGCAGGCTTATCTCCCGGCTCACCAACGACATCGAAGCGCTCAACGACATCATCACCAGCGGCGCGATCAATCTTCTGGCGGACGGCCTCTCGCTGCTCGGCGTCGTCGCGATCATGCTGTGGCTCAACTGGCGGCTCGCGCTGATGACCTTCCTGCTGATCCCGGTCATCGCCATCGTCAGCCGGCTGTTCGGAAAGAGGGCGCGTGTCGCGTTTCGGGAAAGCCGTAAGAAGATCGCCACCGTAACTGCCAACATCGCGGAGAGTATCAGCGGTGTGCGCGTTACCAAGTCGTTCGGGCGGGAAGAGCAGAATCTGCAGCGGTTCGACATGGTGAACCGAGAGAACATGAAAGCCAGTCTCGCTGCGGTTCTAGTGTTCGCCATCTTCTTCCCGGTCCTGGAACTGATCGCGGCGGTCGGCACCATGCTGGTGCTGTGGCAGGGGGGACTTATGGTCCTGCACCACGTTCCCGGTGCGACCATCGGCCTGCTGGCGGCCTTCCTGGGCTATGTCGAGCGCTTCTTCCAGCCGATCCGCAACACCACACGGCTCTACAACAGCCTTCAGTCGGCGATGGCCTCCGGCGAACGCGTCTATCAGATCCTCGACACCGAACCGACCGTAACAGAGAAGCCAGACGCGGTCAGCCTGCCGCTCGTGCGGGGCGAAGTGGCCTTTGAGAACGTCCACTTCGGCTATCTGCCCGATCAGGAGATCCTGCACGGCCTGAGCGTTCACATCGCTGCTGGTGAGAGCATCGCGATTGTCGGCCCGACCGGAGCAGGCAAATCGACGCTGATCTCCCTGCTGGCGCGGCTCTACGATGTCAGCTCAGGCCGCATCACCATCGACGGCCTGGATATTCGTGACGTCACGATGTCCAGCCTGCGGCAGCAGCTCGGTGTGGTGCTGCAGGACTCCTCTCTGTTTTCCGGCACCGTGCGGGACAACATCGCCTACGGCCGGCCCGATGCGACCGATGCGGAGATCCAGCGCGCAGCGGCCAATGTCGGAGCGGATCGGTTTATCGCACGCCTGCCGCAGGGTTTTGACACTCCGGTCGAGGAGCGCGGGCAGCGGCTCTCCGCCGGACAGCGCCAGCTGGTTGCGTTCGCACGCGCCGTCCTTGCCGATCCGCGCATCCTTATTCTGGACGAAGCGACCGCCAGCATCGACGCCTATACCGAAACGCTCATCCAGGACGCCCTGCGCGTTCTCCTGAAGGGCCGCACATCGTTCATCATCGCGCACCGCCTCTCCACGGTCATCGAAGCCGACCGTATCCTGGTGCTGCAGAACGGACGGATCGCAGAGCAGGGCACCCATCTGGCGCTCCTCGCTCAGGACGGTCTCTATGCGCAGCTCTATGCCCGGCAGTTCGTCGAAGAGGAGCCGGAAGCAGAGCTGGAGAGCGCCATTGCGCCGCTCTCCGCCCTCAACGCAGGTTGACAAGACCGGCTCCTATCCCTTATAATTACGCGATGCAAATGCCCGACATCTGTCGCAGAGTCCGGAGCAGGGTGCATTTACAACGAAAAGAACCGACGGCGGTTTCTATACAGAATCAATCGGGAGGCAGAGCGCTTTGGAAGTCAAGCAGATAGAGATCGGCCTGATCGTCGAGGATCCGGATCAGCCGCGCAAACATCACGCCGAGGAGAGCCTGCGCGGCCTCGCCGACAGCATCAAACAGCACGGCATGCTGAATCCGATCACGATCACACCGCTGCCCAACGGCGGTCGATACCGGATCGTGACCGGGGAGCGCCGCTGGCGGGCCGCCACGATGGCGAACCTCACCACCATGCCCTGTATCGTCAAAGAGCTTCAGGAGGAGGAGCGTGTGACAGAGCAGCTGATCGAGAACCTGCAGCGCGAAGACCTGCAGCCACTCGAAAAGGCGAAAGCGATTCAGCACGTCAAGACCAGTCTGAATCAGACCAACCGCGAAATCAGCCGCCGCCTCGGTCTTTCCGAGCGCACCGTCGGCTACCTGCTCGACCTCATGGCGCTGCCGGAAGATATCGGGGAAGCCATCGTCTCCAGCCCCAACCGCCCCTCCGACGGGCAGCTGACCGAGAAACATGCCCGCTTTCTGAAGCAGCTGAACGAAGAGCCGGAACTGCAGTCGGCCGTCGTCGAACGCATCCGGGATCAGAAACTCAACAGTGAAGATACCGGCAATCTCGTGAAGGCGCTGAAGAAGCGCCCGGACAAAGCCAAAGAGATCCTGGACGCGCCCACCGACCATCTGGTAAAATTCTTTCAGGACTCCGATCCCGTCGCCGACTTCTTCGGCGGCATCGATGCTGGGGATGCTCCGGTCCAGCTGTCGCCGTATGCGAAACGCATCATCGACTTCCTGCCGTCGCTTTCGGATCTGAAGCCTTCGAGCTATCCGCAGCCAGAGCTGCGCCAGATAGAAGATGCGCTGACCTCCCTGAAACTGGCGGTAGATGGACTGCTGCGCGGTGTCAAAGATCAGTTAGGAGAATAGGAAAACGATGGCAACAGAATTCTCATTCGATGTAGTTTCCAAACTGGACCTCACGGAAGTCAAGAACGCAATCGACCTCGTCTCCCGCGAGATCGAAAGCCGTTACGATTTCCGGGGGAGCAAAGCCAGCCTCACTCTCGACGCGGAGACGATCAAGGCGATTGCCGACAACCAGATGCAGCTGGACACCCTGCTCGATGTCCTGCGCGCCCGCTTCGCCAAGCGCAGTCTCTCCCTCAAAGGCCTCGAATACGGTAAGGTCGAGGCGGCGGC
>JAYTGR010000109.1:0-2572 GCA_043733205.1 Chthonomonadaceae bacterium | reverse complement strand
AGGATGCGAGCGCGCCCGTCTGGGGCGTGGGCATTCTGCACATCGCCCCCGGCGATTTTCTTAAGCAGATCACGACCTTCCAGGTTCTGAACACCACCTCGGCCGAAGAGAAAGTGAAAGCGACGGCCCGCTTCGGCTCTTTCTTCGCCGGAACGCTCTGGGAGATGTACGGCGGCATTTTCTCCGGGCCTTCCGCCTTCGATCCCGAGGCCCCGCCCCGCGTCCTGCGGCCGCTGCGGGTATGTACGCCGAGGATCTACGGGGCCACTGCCAGCGATGGGGTCGCGCTGCGGCTGACGCGTTACCAGGGCGGCACGAAAGGGCCGGTCATCCTGTCGCACGGGCTGGGGGTTTCCAGCAAAATCTTCGCTATCGATACCATCGAAACGAATCTGCTGGAGTATCTGTTCGCCCACGGCTACGATGTCTGGCTGCTCGACTATCGCTCCAGCATCGCGCTGCCCACGGAAGCCGCAGCCTCCGCGAACGCCGATGACGTCGCCACCAAAGACTATCCGGCGGCCGTGCAGAAAGTGATCGAGGTGACCGGCAGACCGGACGTTCAAATGGTCGCGCACTGCTACGGCTCGACCACCTTCTTCATGGCGATGCTGGCCGGGCTGCAGGGCGTCCGCTCCGCAGTCAGTTCGCAGATCGCCACGCATGTCCGTGTGCCTCTGCTCAACCGGCTCCGCTGCGGCCTGCATCTGCCCGACTTTCTGGACAGACTGGGCATCGAAACCCTGACCGCCTACGCGGACACCCACGAGGACTGGCTGAACCGGATCTACGACAAAGGACTGGATCTGTACGCTGTGGAAGCGCAGGGCCGGTGCGACAGCGCGGTCTGTCATCGTATCACCTTTATGTACGCCTCCCTGTACGAGCATGCCCAGCTGAACGAGGCGACACACGCCGCGCAGTATGAGATGTTCGGGGTCGCCAGCATCGAGGCGTTCGAGCACCTGGCTCTCATGGTGCGTAAGGGGCAGCTGGTCTCCGCCGCCGGAGAGGACGCGTATATTCCCCACCTGGAACGCCTGGCCATCCCCATCTCCTTCATTCATGGGGCGAACAACGAATGCTTCCTGCCGGAGAGCACCGAAATTACCGTCCGTCTGCTCAGTGAGCGCAATGGGACCAATCTCTACAGCCGCCATGTGATCCCCGGCTATGGGCACATCGACTGTATCTATGGTAAAAACGCGGTGCAGGACGTCTATCCCTTTATCCTGCATCATCTGGAGAAAACCGCCTGAAGTCGCTCCGGAAAGGGCTGGCAGATGAGTAACAGAGATGAGGGCGAACATTTCGATGCCGTGATTATCGGCTCCGGGTTCGGCGGTTCGATCAATGCCCTGCGCATCGCGCAGGCGGGGCGATCCGTACTCGTTTTGGAGCGCGGCAGGCGGTATCTCCCCGGCGAGTTTCCGCGCGATGTCACCCAGATCGACTCGGTGTTTTGGAGGTATCCCCAGCGAAAGACAGCGCTCGGGCTGTACGATGTCCGGTTCTTCTCGGGCATCGCGGCCGTGGCGGCGTCCGGGGTAGGCGGCGGATCGCTGATCTACGCGAACATTCATATCCGCCCCGACGCCGAGGTGTTCGACCATCCGCGCTGGCCTGCGGCGCTCTCCCGCGAAACCCTGAATCCCTATTACGACCGGGTCCAGTCTCAGCTCGGGGTGGCCCCGGTGCCCGAAGACATTCCGCTCGTCAAACGCGACCTGTTTCGGCAGGCGGCAAAGCAGATGGGCAGAGCGATCTTCGACCCGGACCAGGCGGTGCGCTGGGAAACGCCTTCCGCGCCGGGCCGAAAGGCCTGCCAGCTCTGCACGGAGTGCGAGTTCGGCTGCCAGTTCGGCGCAAAAAATACGCTGGACCTCACCTATCTGGCACAGGCGGAACAGCTTGGCGCGCAGGTTCGCCCTGGCTGCAATGTGCGCTCTATCGAGCCCGTGAGCGGTGGTTATGCCGTCCATTTCGCAGACACGGTGACGGGCGCGCCGCACTGTGTGACCGGGACACGCGTCGTCGTTTCGGCCGGCACCCTTGGCACCAGCGAGATCCTGCTGCGCAGCCGGGATAACAGCCGTTCTCTGCCCGCTCTCAGCCCGCGCCTGGGAAAGGGCTACTCCGGCAACGGAGACTTTCTGGGCTCGCTCCAGAACAGCCGGGCGGATATCGAACCCTGGAAAGGCCCCGACGTCACGTCCGTCATCCGCTATCCCGATCCGGAGCTCGCCTTCACGATGGCGGCTCCCAGCTTCAATCATCCGGTCATGGCCGTGCTGGCCTCGCAGGGGCAGCCGGGCGGGGCCTGGCTCCGGCCGTTCGCCCCTCTGCTCTGGCCCCTGATGCCCGCCCTCGTGCCGTGGCTGTTCCGGAACGGGTTTGTCAGCCGACCGGCGCGGTTCAAAGCGCCGCATGCGGGCGATCCCAGCCGAATGACCAATCTGTTCGCTATCGGCCGTGACAACGGCAACGGCGAAATGAAACTCAAAGGCGACCGGCTGGATGTCGTCTGGAACTATGCACACGAAAATGCGGCGCTGGTGGCGAAGATGGAAGC
>JAYTGR010000108.1:0-2574 GCA_043733205.1 Chthonomonadaceae bacterium | reverse complement strand
GGCGACCTGCAGATTCCCCCGTGTAACGGCATATCCTAGCCTGTAAACTCAGAAGAGCCGCGCAGACAGCGGCCGCCCTCAAAGCGACGGCCGCTCCTCCTTTTGCTGCAAAGCTTTCCCTTTTTTGCATACCAGCCTATCCTCCTGCACTGTGCCGTTACAGATGATGAGAAACGATCGGCAAAGTTCCCCTGACTAACTTGCTCCTACGCTCGATTGCTGCGGCGCGTTCCCAGGGACGTGGAGCAGAACGGTTGTGCCGGCTGGCAGGGCTTTCTGACGGCAGCGGATAAATGCGTGTCTGCGGATCGGGGAAATGTTCGTTGCGCCGATCGGAAGCGCATAGAGTGTCTGTGCCGCGCAGGAAATCGAGAACGCTGTCGTGAACTTGCATGGACATTCACACCCGTGTCGATAAGGAATACACGCCTTGGCAACGCCGCCGCTCAGACAGTCAGAAACTCCCGCATCCGCAGGGCTGGAAGAGAAAACAGCAGTGCCGAAATCGCCGCAGCGTGGGGCAGTGCAGGGGATCACGCCGCGCGCCTTCGTGATCGGTCTGATCCTAATTCCGATCATGTGTTTTTGGAACGAGTATACGGAGATCGTCGCGGAGGCGACGGACCTGGCGGCGATGTCGCTGATCATCGCCGTCGTCTTTGCGCTCTTCGTACTGCTGCTGCTCAATCTGGCGCTGAAGCGCTATCTGCCGCGTCACGCGCTGACGCAGGCCGAACTGATGTTCGTCTATGTGATGCAGACGGTCTCCATCGGGATCTCGGGCATAGGCATGATGCAGTTCCTCAACGTCTTTACCGGCAATATCTTTTACTACGGTACGCCGGAAAACAAGTGGCAGGAGAAGCTGCTGCCGGCGGTAAGACCCTGGCTCCTGCCGCAGGAATCGGTGACGAAGGCTTTCTACGCCGGACAGAGCACCTTCTGGAGAGCCGATCATATGCGGGGGTGGATGGCCCCGGTCTGCGTCTGGTCGGGTTTCATCGTGGTCCTGCTCGGCGTGATGATCTGCCTGAACGTTCTGGTTCGTAAGCAGTGGATGGACAGGGAACGGCTGAGTTTTCCGATCGTGCAGCTGCCGCTGGAGCTGACGGCGGAGGGCGGATCGGCGAAGACCCTGCTGAGCAGGCAGATGTGGATCGGCTTCCTGATCCCGGTGGTGCTCGAATCGCTGGCGAGTCTGAACTATCTCTACCCGAGTGTGCCGTTTCTGCCGATCAAACCCTCCGATGTGCGGCTCAACCTCACCCCGATTTTTACGACGGCCCCCTGGAACGGCATGGGCTACTTTGCGCTCTCCTTCTATCCGCTGGTCATCGGTCTGACCTACTTCCTGCCGCTCGATGTCGCCTTCTCCCTCTGGTTCTTTTATCTGTTCACCAAGTTCGAGAACGTCTTCGCGACCGCGCTGGGCTATCACGATCCCGGCGCGAGTCAGGCCCTGTCGCGCATTCCGTATACGGGGGAGCAGTCGGCGGGCGCGTTTATCGGGGTCGCTCTTTTCGCGCTCTATGGGATGCGGAAGCAGTTTGGCGGCATGCTGAGGCGCGCATTCCAGCCTCGAAGAAAGGGGCTGCAGGCGGATCCCGAGTACGACGATTCGAACGAGCCGATGTCGTATCGGACCGCCTTTGTCGGCGTCGTGCTCGGCTTTCTGGTTCTGACGGCGTTCGGTATGGCGATCGGGATGGACTGGTATGTGCCCCTGATCTATTTTGGGCTCTACTATCTCTATGTGCTGACCTTTACCCGCATCCGCGCCGAGGCGGGCCTGCCGTGGGGGTATGGCCCAGACATGAATGTACATGAGCTGATGAAGGCGCCGGTCGGGTCGCGGGGCTTTTCGTTCCAGAATCAGGTCGGACTGAACATGCTGCTCTGGCACGATCTGGACTATCGCTGCACGGAGATGCCGAACCAGCTGGAGGCGATGAAGATCGGCTCATCGGCACGGATGAACCTGCGGCATGTCGCGGTCGTGCTGCTGATCGCCACCGCTGTGGGCGCCTTCTCTTCGTGGGCGGCGGTGCTGACCTGCTACTACCATTATGGCGCGGCCACGGCGAAGGTGAACGGCTGGCGCACCGATATGGGGAACGTGCCGTGGAGAACCCTGAAAGACTGGGTAGACAACCCGACCAAACCCGACTTTATCCGCATGGAGGGGGTCGGCCTCGGTTTCGTTATCACGGCGGGACTAGTGGCGATGCGCACCCGATTCATCTGGTGGCCGTTCCACCCTATCGGCTACGCCGTCGCCGGAACCTTCACCATGACGTGGCTCTGGTGCGCGACGATGGTCGGCTGGGCGATCAAGGCGCTCATCATTCGCTACGGCGGCATGAAGACCTACCGTAACTATATTCCTTTCTTCATCGGGCTGATTCTGGGCGACTATATCACCGGCAGTGTCTGGGCGATCTACGGCTCGATCTTCGGCATACACACCTACCGGGCTTTCCCGATCTGAGGTGTATGGGCGTTTCAGCGCAGGAGATCGATGAGATCCTGCATAACGGCGGGCAGGGGAACGGTGAAGGCGAGGCGTTCGCGGGT
>JAYTGR010000107.1:0-7217 GCA_043733205.1 Chthonomonadaceae bacterium | reverse complement strand
TCTCCAGCCTGCAGCGCGAGGACTGTTACCATGATCTCATCAGCCAGATGTGCCTGGCAGTGATCAGCCTGGAGACGAAGAATGAGTTCTGGGAGGTGCGCTTCTGGCACTGTCTGGACTGGAAACTCTCCAATATCGCGCAGAAGTACCACACCATCGCTCAGAACGAGTTCATGCCGGAGAGCAGGCCGAACGATGAGGGCAAAACATACGACTATATGAACAGTGCACCCGCTCCGGTGCGCCTGACGACGGAAGAGCGGGTCTTAGTCCAGGAAGCTTTGCGGCTTCTGAATGCCGACCAACGCACGACCTTTATCCTTTTTCATTATGAGCAATGGACGCAGGAAGAGATCGCAAAGCATACCAACGTGACGGATCGAACCGTGCGCAATCGACTGGAAAGTGCGGGGAGACGGCTTGCGAGTTGGCGCGCCGATGAGCCGCTGCGAGAAGGGGATCGGGGAACGAGATGACAACCAATACAGATGAGAACATGATGGCGGAGCGCGAAGCTCTCTATATGCTATGGCGGCAGGATCGGGAGCAGGCGGCGGCACAGCCTCTGCAGCACTGGATCACGATGCATCCGCAGTTTGCAGCAGATTTTGTCACCTGGGCGACGGAACTGCTGCCGATCCAGCCGCCAGCAGTCTACCGGGTGAACTACAGGGCTGAGGAGGTACGTCTGGCGCAGGTAGGGCGCTCGGTCGTGGCGGAGATGCGGGCGCGGTACGGTTTGACTCCCTCGCCTCTGGTCAGTCTGACTGAGGCGGCCCAGCAGCGAAATCTGCGCCTGAAGGATCTGGCGGAGGGGCTCGGCGTCGGGGTTCCTATCGTCTCGAAGCTGGAACAGCGTCTGCTGCAGTTCTCCACGCTGCCTGAAACCCTGATTAGGAAGTTGGCGGAGACCCTGGAACTCGGTACGGAGACGGTGCGGGACTATCTGCGCCAGCCGCCGACCCTCGCCTTAGGCGCTGCTTATCAGTACACCGGCAAGGCTGTGCCACAGGTGCAGGCTCCGCAGGACTTTGCGGAGGCGATCCGCGCCTGCCCCGGCATGACGGACGCTCAAAAGCAGGCATGGCTGGTGGAAACAGAGGAGTAGGACAGAAACCCAATGATCAAGCTGCATCCGATTCGGCAGCGTGCATGGGAAGCACATCGCCGACTGCGCCCGGAACTCACTGTGGCGGAGATGACGCTGGTTCCGGCTGAGATCCTGCTGGAACGCGCCTCCGCCGATACCGGCCTGCTGCGCTTCCCGCTGCCCCCAGAAGATGGACTGCTCGCTGGCGCTCGCGCCGTGCTGCTGCGTGACCATGACTGTATCTACTATGCGGAGCCCGATTCGGATCGCACGGCGCGGCTGCAGCGCTTTTCTCAGGCGCATGAGTTCGCCCACAACTGGCTGCATGCGACCGAGAAAGATTCGTTTTTTATCGAGGAGGAGCAGCTGGCCCTGCTGCTCCTGCCCTCTCTGCCTCAGACCACTCAGGTCGCGCAGGGCTACAGCCCGGCGGAACGGCGGGAGACGGAAGCGAACGCCTTCGCGGCGGAGTTCCTCCTGCCCGCTCCGCTCCTGCGCCGCGCATTCGCCGAACAGCGCCTGACAGCCCCCGAAATCGCCGACCTGGTTGGGGTCTCCGAAGCCTGCGTGCTGACACAGCTGGCGCTCGCAGTGCTTCTGCCCTCTCCAAGTTCGGAATCGCTGTTTCCCAACAACGGCGAAGATCGAACGGCCGACAACAGCCGTCCTGGCCGCGTTCGGGAGACCCCATCGTCCAGCATTTCCGCGGGTCTGGATCCGGATCAGGCAGCTGCCGCGATTCTGGAGAGAGGCCCCGCGCTGACGGATGCCGGGCCGGGAACGGGCAAAACCCGAACGCTCGTCGCCCGTGCCGTGCATCTCCTGCAGGAGCGCGGTCTCCCGCCCGAACGCCTGCTGGCCCTCACTTTCTCCAACAAGGCGGCGGAAGAGCTGCGCGTGCGCCTGCAGGAGAGCGTGGGCGCGCAGGCGGATCAGGTGTGGATCGGCACCTTCCACGCTTTCGGCTTTGAGATCCTGCGCAAGGAGGGACACTATCTGGGTCTGCCAAACACTCCGAAGCTGCTTCAGACCTCCGACGCTGTCGAACTGCTTTTCGCGCACCTCGACCAGCTTGGACTGCAGGAACTGGAGTACCTCAGCGATCCGACCCTGCCTTTCCCCGACATTCTGCGCTGCATCTCCCGTGCCAAGGATGAGTGCGTCACACCGCATGACTATTTGGCATTAGCCAGCGCCCAGTTCGAGACGGCTGCAAACGATGAAGAGCGCATACGGGCGGTCAAGTCGCGGGAAGTCGCCCACGTCTACGCGGTCTATGAGAGGCTGAAACGCGCGCAGGGACTGCTGGATTTCGGTGACCTTCTGATGCGGGCGGTGGAACTGCTGGACCGCGAACCGGAAGTGCGTGCACGCTGGCAGGGGCAGTACGCGCATGTGCTCGCGGACGAATATCAGGATGTCAATCGCGCCTGCGCCTACCTGCTGCAGCGGCTGGCAGGGGAAGGGGCAGGCTTCTGGGCGGTCGGTGATCTGCGCCAGGCGATCTACCGATTTCGGGGCGCGTCGCCCGCCAATGTCCGTCAGTTCGACACCGATTTTCCCGGCGGGCAGCGGCTTCGGCTGGGCGTCAACTATCGCTCTTGCGCGCCGATCGTCTCCCTGTTCAGCGGCTTCGCGGCTGCGATGTCGCAGCCGCGCCCGGAGGCGCCTGCACCGGCCGAACGCCTCCTGCTCTGGGAGGCCCGGCGCGGCGGCGCGGACCTGCCCGCGCTCACCTTCGCGGAGGCACAGGATGAAGAGGCACAGGCGGACGGCATGGCCGCGCAGATCCTTCATTTTCAAGAGACCGGCATTCCGCTGCAGGATCAGGCCATTTTGGTATGCACCAATGCGCAGGCAGGCGATCTTGCGGACCGGCTCGAACGCAGGGGAATCCCTGCCCAGCACCTTGGCAGCCTGTTCGACCGCTCGGAAGTCAAGGATATGCTGTCGCTTGTGGCCCTGGCCGCAGAGCCGGAAGGAACGACGCTGGCACGGGTCGCGCAGTTCGCCGAATATGCCGTTCCGGCGGAGGATGTCGGCCTGCTGCTGACTGCGGCGAAGGAGTGCGGCAGGCGGTTTCCCGAGGCGCTGAGTCTGGCCCGTGACCTTGCCGGGCTCTCCGAAGCAGGACGGTCAGGGCTGGAACGCCTCCGGGAGCAGATCCAGCCGATCGCCTATCGGGGAGACGCCTGGACTCTGCTGACCCGCTATCTGTTCGCGCAGAGCAGCTACCTGATGCCGCTCCTCTCCTCCAGGACCATTGCGGCACGACAGCAGCTGCTGGCGCTTTCGCAGCTGCTGACTTTTGCACAGGGGCTGACGGAGCGCCTGCAGGCACAGGAGGGCGAGACCAAAACACAGATCTTCCTGCGGCATTTGCGTCAGCTGATCCTCTGCGGGGAGGAGCGGTCGGCCCGTACGCCGGGTGGGGTGGAGGATCTGCCCGCCGTGCGGCTGATGACGGTTCATCAGTCGAAAGGACTCGAGTTTCCGGTCGTCTATCTGCCGAATCTGAACCGAGGTCAGTTTCCGGCGCGGGGCTCGGGCGGTATGGCCGCACCACCGCCTGCGCTGCTGGGCGAAGATGCGGCGTCTGCCAAAGACGACGGCGCGGACTGCCTGTTTTTCGTGGCGCTTTCGCGAGCGAAAGACCACCTCGTCCTCTCCCGGCCGGTGGAGCGGAACGGATCGGTCACCAAGCCTTCTTCCCTTCTGGATCGTCTCGAACCGGCGCTGACCGCCTGCAATGCGGCGCGGGTGCAGTGGCAGCGGGCCGAGGCCAAGACGGAAGCGGTCCCGTCTCTGCCGGAACTCGCGCCGCCGCCGGATCTCTCCCTCTGGCAGGTCGATACGTACCGAGACTGTCCGCGCCGATACTACTATCAGCTGGTGGCCCGCCTGCCGCGTCCAGCCGACGTGTCACCCTATCTGCAGTTCCACGGCAGTCTGAAAGAGACGATTCACTGGCTGCAGGAGGAGCGCGTCGCCGGACGCGCGCCGGAACCGGAAGAGGCCCGTCAGCGTCTGTCCGAGGCGTGGGAGCAGACGTTTACGGGCACGGAGACCGCCCAGGCGCGCGTTCTGCGCGGCCATGCCGAGAAGATGCTTGCTAATGCCTTTGAGAACAGTACACTGCCTCAAGCGGCGGCTCCCAGCCTGCGCCTGACAGCCGCTCTGGAACACGGGCGTGTCGAGGTTCCGTGCGACGAGGCAGAGCGTCTTCCGGAGGGCGGTCTGCGGATCGCCCGGCATTTTCGGCGTCGAATCAAGAAAGACGATCACACCGGCGAACGCCTTGCGCTCATCCGGCATGCCGCCCTCCAGGCCGAACCTGACAGCACGGTCACTATCGAGCTGCGTTCGCTGGCCGATGGCGAAACCCGGGAAGTGAAGCCGAGCCTGCGCTACGAACCGGCCCGCATCGAAAAATACAATGCGGCGCTGCAGGGAATTCGTGCCGGTCTTTTTCCTCCGGAACCGGAAGAGCGCAAATGTGCGCTCTGTCCCTTCTTCTTCCTCTGCCCCGCATGATGGAACTTGAGAAGGCGATCCGCGCCGCGCTGGAGGGGCGCCAAGGCAAGCGAGCAGAACGGCCTGCTATGTCACTTGCGCCTGCGCCTTTTTTTCCATTCCGGAGTGGTTATTGCGCTGTGTTCGGAGGAGAAAGACCGGCCGCGCAGACGTGCCGACAGGGACCGCAGCAGGTCGTAGGTAGGACTGATGCCTGACGCTCCCTGCAGCAGAGGCACAAATGCCGAGGGATCGCGATGGCGGACCGTGGTCAGGAGCGTGTCCAGTTCGGATTCGAGCTGGCGCTCCTGCGAGTGCAGGAAGTCGCGGCGGTTGAAATCGGAGCCGACTAGCACGTGTTCGACTGGCGAGATCGACACGAACGCCTCGGGCTGCTTGTCGTCCCAGTACTCGAAGTGCAGGGCGACCCGAGCGATGTGAAAGGTTCCTAAGCGCTGTGCCAGGTGCGCCAATCCAGGCTGAAAGACGATCGGCCGCACGTCATTGGAAAGCATCGCGCCCTGCGGTGTGAGCCAGAGGGCGCGGCGCTGGCCGTCCAGAAGTTTCTGTGTGTAGTCCAGAAATTCGCGGGCTCCCGTCAGACTGGTGCGATCCACTCCGATCATCCCTAGATTGGAGAAGAGGCGGTAACGCAGCAGCTGCCGCTCATCCATGACCCCATACTGTTCCCAGCCGAACAGCTCCTTTCCGACATAAAACGCCAGCAGGACATCCCACCAGCTGCTGTGATTCAGACAGACGACCAGAGGGGTTCTCCCATCATCTGTAAAGGAGGGCGCCCCCCCCAACAGATGCACGGTATGGAAGCTTCGGCGGAGATAGCGGCGCACGTAGTTTACGACATACGGCATATAGAAAGCGGGTTTGCCTGCAGAAATCATGTTCTCTATTCTACCTCCATTGCCCGCCGAAATGTCGAACGCACACCTTCTCATTTCTGACTTGACAATTCTCGAAAATGCGAATACAATAGAGACATCGGAGCCGTATCCGTCTGAATTAAAACAATTATACGGTATTTATACGCTGTTTATTATCGACAATGAGAATGAGAGTAATGGAAATGAGAATGTTATGGCCGTAAAACAGCCCAAAGAAGAGAACGTGGCCGCAAAGGCGGACATCGTTTTACATCCTATTCGATTTCGTATTCTGATGATCGCCTCCGGGCGCAGGGTCTCGGCGCAGCAGATCATCTCCGCCCTGCCCGATGTCCCACAGGCGTCAGCATATCGGCATATCGCGCGCCTGGTCGAGGCCGGGATACTTCAGGCTGTGGAAGAGATGACACCGCGAGGGAGCGTCGAAAAGACCTATACGCTGCCAGAGCAGGCGGCCGATCTGAGCCGTGAAGACATGGCGCCTGTCAGCTATGAAGACCACATGCGCTATTTCACCGCATTTGTGACACTCATGATGAGCCAGTTCCGTGCCTGCCTGGATCGGAAAGATCGAGGCGGCAAAGACGGAGGCAACTACTGGTCTGAAGCGGTCTGCCTGACGGACGCAGAATACGAACATTTTGTGACTGCATTGCGAGCTATTCAGGGGCTGGCGGCTGCCTATAAGCCGAGCCCCGAGCGGCGGAGGCGGCTGCTCTTTACCGCGATCATACCGGATGTCGAGGAGATGTGACCCTCGCTCCCATACCCTGCACCCAACCGTCTTTCTCAGCGGACAGAGCGCCGCATCCATTTGTTCCTTCAGGAGATGCTATGTCAACATTCGGTTACTTTCGTTACCCCGCCCTGCACGGCGAAACAGTCGTTTTCGTTTCCGAGGACGATCTCTGGACCGTCTCTGCGTCCGGGGGCGTGGCGCGGCGCCTGACGGCCAACCTCGGCACGATCACCTCCCCCTTCCTTTCGCCGGACGGTAAGACGATCGCATTTACAGGGCGCGAAGAGGGCAACAACGAGGTCTATGTCCTCCCGGTCGAAGGCGGCCCTGTCCGGCGTGTCACCTATCTCGGAACCAACAGTTCTGTGGTCGGATGGACGCCCGACGGAGCGAAGATTCTCTTTGCAAGCGATTTCGAGCAGCCGTTCGACCGTCAGCACGACATCTATACGGTCTCGCCGGAGGGCGGTATGCCGGAGCCGTTCCGGGTCGGTCCCGCCCTGAGCATCTCCGTGCGCGAGGGCAATCGAGTCGTCCTCGGCCGCAACAACAACGATCCGGCGCGCTGGAAGCGCTATCGCGGCGGCACCGCCGGCGACCTCTGGATCGATGCGGACGGGAGCGGCCAGTATCGACGCCTCCTCACCCTCAAGGGGAATCTGGCGCGCCCGATGTGGGTGGGAGAACGCGTTTTCTTCCTCTCCGACCACGACGGCATCGCCAATATCTACTCCTGTATGCCGGACGGTCAGGATCTTAAACAGCATACGCACCGCACAGACTATTTCGCGCGCTTCCCGGCGACGGATGGCAGCCGCATCGTCTATCACGCTGGTGGAGACCTCTATCTATACGATCCAGGCGCCGATACCGATACCAAAATCGATGTTCGTTACCACAGTCCACAGGTCGCCCGACAGCGTAAATTTGTGGAGGCAGCGCGCTTTATGGACGGCTACGACCTCTCTCCCCA
>JAYTGR010000106.1:0-2578 GCA_043733205.1 Chthonomonadaceae bacterium | reverse complement strand
TGGCGAATATCTCTCCGAGCAGAATCAGGACGCCGACCACCATGATGGTATAGAGCGCGACGACCTTGAATACACGCCAGGCTTCCCGCTGGCGGCCCTCGTTCATGTACTGGGTGAAGGTGGGGATGATCGCGGCCGAGAGTCCGCCCCCCGCGATGAGGAAGAAGATCAGGTCCGGAACGGTGAAGGCCGCCGTGTAGATGTCGGTATCGATGCCCTGCCCAAAGCGAGTGGAGATGACGTGTTCGCGCACGAGGCCGAGCACACGGCTGAGCAGCACGGCGACCATGAGGAAGCCCGACGCCCCCGCGATCCGTCGCTGTGCCTTGCTCTGAGCGCTCTTCTCCGTGTCTTTCGTGCCGCCCAAACCCGCTTCCGGCTCGGGATTGTCTGTTGTTGCCATGACACGCATTATACCCGAACCTGACGCGCCGCATTGCCGCTCCCTCAGGAAGGCAAAGAGGCGGCCATTTTGGCGGGCGACGAAATCGTGTGGAAGTGTGGTATAATGAGACTGTTCGTAAACAATTACACTTTGTGCATTGTGGTGTCGTCTCGCACTCCGGTTTGCGTTTCCACCCTGCTCGTGGTTTTCTTCAATCCCCCGATCGCTGCACCCGCTTTGCAGTCTGCCTGAACCGGACTTTCGCTCGTTTGCGGAAACAGGCCGATTTCAGGAGAGTTTCTATCACCATGTCTTTCGACACGCTCGGCCTACGCGCCGAACTTCTGCGCGCCATCGGCGACTCAGGCTACACGATTCCGACTCCCGTTCAGGCGCAGGCCATTCCTGTGATCCTGGCGGGCCGCGACATTCTCGCCGGCGCGCAGACCGGCACCGGCAAGACCGCCGGGTTCACTTTGCCGCTGCTGCAGCGTCTCAACTCCACGCCGCCCCGCGACCCGCGCGCCTTCCGTCCGGTCCGCGCCCTCATCCTGACCCCGACGCGCGAACTCGCGGCGCAGGTCGAGGAGAGCGTCAAGACCTACGGCAAGTACCTGCCCACCAATTCGACCTGCGTGTTCGGCGGCGTCAACATCAACCCGCAGATCAACGCGCTGCGCCGCGGCGTCGATGTCCTCGTGGCCACGCCCGGCCGCCTGCTCGACCATGTGCAGCAGCGCACGGTAGACCTGAGCCGGGTGGAGATCCTGGTCCTGGACGAGGCCGATCGGATGCTCGATATGGGCTTCATTCGCGACATCCGCCGCATCCTCAACCTGATACCGCCGCGCCGCCAGAACCTGCTCTTCTCTGCCACCTTCTCGAACGAGATCAAGGGCCTTGCGGACGACCTGCTGAACAACCCCACGCATGTGGAAGTGGCCCGCAAGAACGCCGAGAGCGATCTCGTGACGCAGGCGGTCTATCTCTCCCATAAAGAGAACAAGCGCGACCTGCTGGTCCACCTGCTGATTCAGGAGAAGATCGGTCAGGCGCTCGTCTTCATGCGCACTAAACATGGCGCGGACAAACTCGTCAAACAGCTGCAGATCGACGGCGTCTCGGCGGTTCCCATTCACGGCAACCGCAGCCAGGCCCAGCGCACCCGCGCGCTCGCCGACTTCAAAGCCGGCGCGGTGCGCCTCCTGATCGCGACCGACATCGCCGCCCGCGGCCTCGACATCGATCAGCTGCCGCACGTCATCAACTACGAGCTGCCGAACGTCCCGGAAGACTATGTCCACCGCATCGGACGCACCGGCAGAGCGGGCAGCACGGGCGAAGCCCTCTCCCTGGTCAGCATGGACGAGCAGGGCTACCTGAACGACATCGAGAAGCTGCTCAAAAAGCGCCTCGACCGCCGCGAACCGGTGGACTATCGTCCGGCTCCGGTCTCCGCACAGCTGGCCGCCAACAGCGCGCCCCGCATGTTCAACAACCGGACTGTGGCGCGCCCGCAGGCGCCCTACGGCAGCGCACCCGCCCGCCCGCAGCGTCCTCAGCCCTATCCGACCAACGGACCCCGCCAGGGCAATGCGCCATACAACAGCGCCCCGCGCCGTCCGAAACTGACCAATCGTCAGGACTGATCGGCTGCGAAAAGCAAGTTCGTGAACCTCTCCGCCTCTTTGCTGCTGTAGTATGGTATGACTACAGCAGCAAAGAGGCTTGTTGTTTGAGGAGAGTTCTGCGATGACATACCATCAAAAGGTCGTGTTCTGCCTCTGTGTTGTTTTGGGTGGCGTCGCCTTTACGGGGTATAAGCTCGGCCACCTCGCCGATGACCTCCTCGTTTCTTCCTCGCTGCTGGAAGAAGCCAGACAGGTTCAGAGAGCCAAACCGATCTGTTCTGACGATCCTATAAAACATCAAGTTGCCGAAACTGTCCGCGAAAAGTTCAGGCGGCAAGGGTTTGAAGTATGACGCTCTGTGATGCGGGGCCGCTCGTCGCGCTGATCGATCAAGCAGAAACGAAAAATGGCCGCCGTTGCAGGGAGGCTTTGCCGAAGTTACGTCCTCCTCTCGTAAGGCAACTCCCAAGAATTACCGCTTCACATTCAGGTTCCTTCTGATCTCAACCGAGCCGAAATTGTGGAGCGATAATAGTTTGGCGGTTCCTAACGACATGGCCTT
>JAYTGR010000105.1:0-18011 GCA_043733205.1 Chthonomonadaceae bacterium | reverse complement strand
TGCTCAAGGACTACGAGCATAAACTGCTCAATGGGCCGAACGATGTCTGGCTGCGTCCGGACGGCGGTCTCTACTTCACGGATCCTTACTATAAGCGGGACTACTGGAAGCGCGGGCCGATCGAGCAGGACGTCCATGGCGTCTACTATCTGGCTCCCGATCACAAAAGCCTGATGCGTGTGGTCGGCGATATGCAGCAGCCCAACGGCATCATCGGGACGCCCGACGGAAAGACGCTGTATGTCGCCGATATCGACGCCAATAAGACGTATTCCTACGAGATTCAGCCGGATGGAACGCTGTCGAATAAACAGCTGTTCTGTGAACTGGGCTCCGACGGAATGACCATCGACAACGAGGGCGATGTCTACCTGACCGGCAAAGGCGTGACCGTTTTCGACAAGACCGGCAAACAGATCGAACATATCCCGATTGCAGAAGACTGGACCGGCAACATCTGCTTCGGCGGCAAAGACAGGCATACCCTGTTTATCACCGCGAGCAAGAGTGTCTACACCATGAAAATGCGCGTCAAGGGTGTCGGCAGTCAGTAGTCGGCAGTGCCTCACTGAGTCTCGAAGGTGAGAAGGGGCAAATCATCCAGCATGGCGACAGGGCGAACGCATGTCAGGGGTATAACAGTGGCAGGGATGTTGATACTGTCCGGCGAAGCCGCGTAGCAAGGGATAATATCCCTCGATCTGATTCCAGAGAAGCGTTTAACCGGAGGTCAACACCATGAAGGCGTTTTGTCTTATGGGCCTGTTCGCCCCTTCTAAGGCAGAGGTCAAGCCGCAATAGGGGGCGGAGGAGCAAGGAGAGTGCGCATTGAACAGGAATGCAGGGCGAATGTTCGCTTCGCTGGTGTTGTCTGCGGCGCTGCCGATGCTGTTGGCTGCGACGGCCCAAGCCGATCCTCCTATACTGGGAGAGAAAACGGCGCTGTCGAAGCAGGCTGCATTGGTGCTCGGGCTGCGCTGTCTCTCCTGCCACAATCCTGTGAAGAAAGCGGGGGGGCTCGACATGTCCACCCGGAGCGCCGCTTTGGACGGTCACGCCTTCGTGCCGCAGAACGCCGAACTGAGCCGCGCGGTCCGGCAGACAGCCGGGGGCAGGATGCCGCCGGACGGACGCCTGCCGGACGCAGAAGTCTCGGTGCTCCGGCGCTGGATAGCGGCAGGCGCGGCTTATGTGCGCGAGCCTCTGGTCGAGATCAAGCCGACGGTCAAGCCGCTCTGGTCGTTTCAGCCGGTACGGCAGCCTGCGGTTCCGCACTCCCGCTTCGACTCCCTCTCCACCAATCCAATCGACCGATTTCTGTTTGCCACTCTCGAAAAACATGGTTTGAAGCCTTCCCCCTCGGCAGACCGCCTCGCGCTCCTGCGCCGTGTTACCGTCGATCTGACAGGTCTCCCGCCAGCGCCTGCAGAGGTTCAGGCCTTTCTCACCGACACCCGTCCGAACGCATACGTGAAGGTCGTCGATCGGCTGCTGGCCTCTCCCGCGTATGGGGAACGCTGGGGCAGGCACTGGCTGGATGTGGTTCGGTATGGCGAGAGCCACGGCTATGAGCAGAACCATCTGCGTCCGAACGCCTGGCCCTACCGTGACTACGTGATCCGCGCTTTCAATGAGGATAAGCCCTTCGACCAGTTTGTGACCGAGCAGCTGGCAGGCGACATCGTGGCAAAAGGAGATCCCAATATCGCAGTGGCAACGGGTTTTCTGGTGGCAGGCATCCACGATACCGTTGGCAACTCGACCGAAGAGGGAACCCGTCAGAAGCGCTCCAACGATCTGGACGATATGGTCTCCACGACCGGGGCCGCCTTCCTGGGGCTGACGATCAACTGCGCCAAATGCCACGATCATAAGTTCGACCCGATTCCCACGCGGGACTACTATCGTCTGACAGCGGTCTTTGCGGGAGTCCAGCATGGAGAAAGCCCGCTCTCGCCGCACCCGCTCTCCCCCGCTCGGCAGGAGGAGTTAAGACAGGTGCAGAGCGGCATCACAGTGCGGGACCAGCGTCTGGACCAGCTGCGGGTCGTGGTGCAGAACCGTGTGCGGGGCGGTTCAGAGAAACTGCGCCCCGCCGTCAGCGCCGGACACAATGTCGAGGAGTTTGCGCCAGTACTAGCGCGGTATGTGCGTTTTACGGTGCTGGCTACCAGCGACGGTTCCCAGCCCTGCCTCGATGAGCTTCGGATTTTTGGGCCAAACAGCGATGTCGATCTTGCCCTGGCATCGCGGGGAGCGAAGGCGACTGCGTCGTCGCTGCTGCCCGGCTATGCGGTCCATCAGGTCGCGCATCTGAACGATGGCGTTACAGGCAATTCGCACAGCTGGATCAGCAATGAGCCAGGGAGCGGCTGGGCACAGATCGAGCTGCCGCAGCAGGAGCGCATCGCGCGCCTTGTCTGGGAGCGCGATGCCGAGGGACAGTTCCAGGATCGGCTGCCGACAGAGTACCGGGTGGAGATCTCTGCCGACGACCGCATCTGGCAGGAAGTCGCGAATGGCCGTGACCGTATTCCGCTGACCGCCAGTCTGTCGAACGAAGCGCTGCTGGCCGCGATGACTCCCGCCGAGCGCGCACAGGCCAGCCAGTGGAACGCGGAGCGGAACGTGCTGAAGCAGCGCGAAGCGGGCCTGTCGCCTGCCGCTATGGCCTACTGCGGGCAGTTCACACAGCCCGATCCGACCTTCGTCCTGAAAGGCGGCGATGTGATGAAGCGCGCAGAGCGGGTTACTCCCGGCGCGCTTTCGATGATTACCGCACTTCGGCCCGATCTTGTCCCGATGGATCATGCCATAAGCGCACAGGGACAGCCCGCCCGTATGAAATTGGCCGGTAATGTGGATGCAGGCGGCACGCAGGCCGAACCGCGCCTGCTGCTGGCGAAGTGGATCACCGATCCGCGTAACCCGCTCACGGCGCGGGTCTGCGTCAACCGCATCTGGCAGCGCCATTTCGGGCGCGGCATTGTGGATACGCCCAGCGATTTTGGGAATATCGGCTCGCCGCCCTCGCACCCGGAACTGCTGGACTGGCTCGCCCGCGACCTCATGACCCACGGCTGGAAACTGAAACGCCTGCACCGTCTGCTCGTCACCTCCTATGCCTACCGCCAGACGAGCGCGGTCAATACGGCGGGAGCGGGGAAGGACGCGGATAATCGTCTGCTCTGGCGCATGCCGCTGCGCCGTATGGAGGCGGAAGCCGTTCGTGACTCCATCCTTCTGACCACCGGCAGACTGGACCCGACGATGGGCGGGCCGGGCTACGCGCTGTTCACCTATAATGTGGTGAATGTCGCGATCTACGGAGCGAAGGAGGAGCAGGGGCCGGAGACCTGGCGGCGCGGCGTCTATCAGATTCCTGCAAGGGGCATCCGTGACGATCTGCTCGGCAGCTTCGACTGTCCAGACTCCTCGGAGCGCACCCCGCAGCGCACCAGCACCACGACCGCGCTTCAGGCGCTCAGCCTGCTCAACAGCCGCTTTATCAGCCGGCAGGCGGATCTCTTTGCGGAGCGCGTGCAGGGACAGGCCGGCACAAACCCGACTTCGCAGGTGCGCACTGCCTTTCATCTGGCTTTTGGGCGCATACCGACGCAGACCGAAGTGCACGGCGCCCTGCCGCTCCTAACAGCCTATGGCCTTTCGACTCTGTGCCGCGGCCTGCTGAACGCCAACGAGTTTCTGTACTATTGAGAGAGAGGCGGGAGGATACGATGAGCCAATCGGAGAGACACACGGGCAGGCCGCGCCGCTGGCTGGACCGGCGGGAGTTTCTGGGCACGATGGGGGCGGGCCTGGGCAGTATCGCGCTGGCCTGTCTGCTGGCGGAAGAGGGGCAGGCCGCGCCGGAGCGCTCCCCCCTCGCCCCGAAATCACCCATGTTTCCGGCGAAGGCCAAACGTGTCATCCAGATCTTCTGTCCAGGCGCGGTCAGCCAGATCGATACCTTCGAGTACAAACCGGAGCTGATCCAGCGCCACGATCAGCCGATGGGCGGAGAGAACGTCATCACGTTCCAGGGCGGCAATGGCAATCTGATGCGCAGTCCGTGGGGCTGGGCGCAGCACGGGCAGAGCGGCAAATGGATCTCCGATCTGCTTCCGCACCTCGCGGAGTGTGTGGATGATATCGCCTTCGTTCACTCCCTGCAGGCGCGCAGCAATACGCACGGCCCCGGCATGCTTCAGATGAATACCGGCTTTGTGTTCGAAGGATTCCCAAGTCTTGGGGCGTGGACCACTTACGCACTCGGCTCCGTGAATCAGGATCTGCCAGCCTTTGTCGCGATCCCGGATATGCGTGGGATGCCGCCGAACGGTCCCGCCAACTGGACCGCAGGCTTTCTGCCGGCCGCGCATCAGGGCACCGCCTTCAGCACGGACCAGGCGATCGCCAATCTCAAGTCGCCCACCGGCACGACGACCCAGCGTGAGGCCGATCTGCACGCCTATCTGAAGCGCCTCAATGGAGAGTACAACGCACATCATGCGGGCAGCAGCGAACTGGCAGCACGCGTTTCGTCCTACGAACTGGCGGCACGGATGCAGATGAGTGCGCCCGAGGTGACAGATCTGTCGAAAGAGACGTCAGCCACCCTCAAGCTCTATGGGGCAGACAGCCCGGAGCCGCTGCAGGCGAGTTATGCGCGCAACTGCATTCTCGCCCGGCGTCTTGTCGAACGCGGCGTCCGATTCGTGCAGCTCTACTGCGGTTCACACGCCTCCGGGGTGGATGGCCTGCTGAACTGGGACGCTCACAAGACCCTGAAAGCCGACTACGAGCGCCATGCTCCGATTATGGATCAGCCGACAGCGGCGCTGCTGAAAGACCTGAAACAGCGCGGAATGCTCGACGACACTCTGGTGCTCTGGACAACCGAGTTCGGGCGCATGCCGACGCATCAGATCGGCGCGCAGGGCCGCGACCACAATCCCTACGGCTTCACCTCCTGGATGGCCGGAGGCGGTGTGAAAGGCGGATTCAGTTATGGTGCGACCGACTCGCTGGGCTATCGGGCAGAAAAAGACCCCTGCACGATCTACGATTTCCACGCGACCGTCCTGCATCTTCTCGGCCTTGACCACAAGAAACTGACCTACTACCACGACGGCACGCAGCGCCGCCTCACCGACGTCTATGGCTCCGTACTCAAACCCCTCCTCGCCTGAGACCGCAGCCGGTGTCGAGCGGCGGACTGTCGAAATCAACGCTTCAGCGTAAAGCGGTTGCGAAACTGATAGTCGGACTGGCCCTGTGTTCGGTACTCTTCACGAATGGTTACCTGTCTCGGGCGCATCGTGATACGCAGGCGCACCTCTGCATTACGCACGATACTCGTCCCTCGAAACGCGAATTCGCCCGGCCGGAGCTTAATCAGTTCGCCATCGCTGTGCAGCCGATGGGAGCTGCGGGGGCCGCCGTTATCGGCAACGCAGGTTCCTGTGCGCGGATCTTCGGTCAGAGTGGTGATGTCTTCACGATCGGAGTGCCGATAGGTCGCGGCAAAGCGCAGGGTGTTGTCCCCGTTCTGCGAATCGAACACGACGGTCGTCGGCAGCGTGAAATGCTGCTTCGTCCGATCGTCTGCGAAATCCAGGGTGCCTGTCCAGTTCCCGGTCAGCGCCGTGAAAAACCGGCGGCGGTCGGCCGGCGTCAGCCGCGGGGGCTGCAGGCTGCGCGAAATGGCGACCCCGCCGCAGAGCAGCACGCTCCCGAGCAGCAGCAAGAGCGGGAATCGCAGTGCAGCGAGGAGCAGGATCTGCGCGGTGCGGCGCACAGCCGCTACAGTCGGCTGCGACAGAGTCGGGGCTGGGTCTGCATGGGAACGCCCGTTCAAAGACGCGAGAAGTGCGGCCGGAACCGCTTGTGCCGCCTGCTCCTGCAGCAGCTCCGCAAGCAGAACAAGAGAAACAGCGATCCCTGCCTTAGCCAGGTGGGCGCGGATCTTCTCCAACGCTCGGTTAATGCGCATACGGGCGGTGTTCTCCGGGATACCGAGGCAGGCTCCTACCTCGGCCAGACTCTCGTCCTGCACGAACCGAAGGAGAATCGCCGCGCGGTCGGCGGGCTTCAGACGGTCCAGAGCGGCATGGAAATGCGGCTCGATCTGTTCCCAGAGCGGGTTTCCAGGGTCGGGAAGTGGCAGCGATTCTTCCATGGCGCGGGCTTCGTTCCTCTGACGTCTATGCTCCTGTTTGAGCAGGTTTCTGGCGACATGCCGGGAGGCGGTATAGAGCCAGCCGGCGAGCGCCTCGACTCGCTGCAGACTCCCAGCTTTTTGACTCAACAACACCAGGACGCCCTGGGACGCGTCTTCCGCCAGTGTTCGATTCTGAGTTTCGCGGAGGCAGGT
Source organism: Chthonomonadaceae bacterium (assembly GCA_043733205.1). Lineage (GTDB taxonomy): Bacteria > Armatimonadota > Chthonomonadetes > Chthonomonadales > Chthonomonadaceae > JANXLO01. The sequence continues at coordinate 11,635 of JAYTGR010000105.1, read as the reverse complement.
CGCGAAAATCAGCCGGGTGTAGCGGCGAGTCAGTTCGGCAAACGCCTCTTCCGACCGCTGCTGCACATAGAGATGCAGCAGTTCGGCGTCGCGTTTGCTGCGTATGGCAGCGCTGTTCTGTTCTTCGGAGAGATCGGTCTGCAAGTTATTTTCCGTATTATGTGATCGCAGTGTCTGTGCGTCGTAAAGGGCTTGGTGCAGAGCAGGCAGCGCTGCTACAGAGGAATGATCGCGCATCCGATGGCTTTGCCCTCTTTGACTTGGACAGGTTCCCCGGATGTCAGCGCCTGCAGCGCATCCCGCAGGTAATGCTGGCGGACGCGCTTCTCGTCCACATTATCGTCGAAACCGCCTCGATACTGCATTTTACCCGCGCTGTCCAGTACTACGAATGTAACGGACTGTCCGATATGATAGTCGTGAACCAGGCGGCCATTATGATCGTCCACGAACGGCATCTTCAGATAGTTCAGCTCCGGAAGATCGAATGGGGCATTCGGATGCTCGCGTTTCCCCGCGCGTACGCCGACAAACCGATAGCCCTTCGGCTCGAAATCGTGCTGCAGCTGCTGGAGGCGCTGCCGATAGAAAGAGGTCACGCCGCACTGCTCGCTGAAGAAGAACAGCACGAGACTCCTGCCGCCCTGGATCTGCGCCAGATTCAGGCTGCCGGAACTATGGTCCGCGCGAATCACCGGCAGGGTCAGATCCTGAAGTGCTGCAGGCTGTTTCTGGGCCGGGAGGGCAGGGGCTGCCCGCTCCGCATCGGCAGGCTTCGGACGGTCCTGATAGCGGATGCCGACGCAGGCGACACCGACTTCGACGCTGTCGCCTACCAGATTGACCGGGATGCCTGCGCTGATCCCGAGTTTGGTGCGGCTGACCGCGAAGTGTGTGCGGACGACCAGGACGTCGCCTTTGAATTTGCCGTTTGTGCGCTCCTCTGCCAGACCAGGAAAATAGTGGGCGCTGACCGGAACTGTCAGAGGCAGGGTCACCCCTTTGCAGGTGAAATCCGCTTCGACGATCCCTTTGAACTCGTTCTCGGAGACGCGTGTGCCGCTGACAACTTTGCGCATCGTGAAAAATATCTGCGGATACTTGTCGCCGTTCAGAGCGTAGCCGCGTGCCGTGGCCGTATAACCCTCGTTGGCGAACTGGACGCTGGCGACATCCACCGCGATCCTGCCGGTGGTCGCCTGCGGGTGCGCCGGGTCGAAATTCACGATTCCCGAGAGACCCTTGGCGTATCCGACAATCGGTTCGAGCTTGGAGTCGAGCGTCAGGCTGACCGCGCTGATCTCCTTCGGGTCTTTGAAATCGAAGGCAAAATCGGATGCCTCCGCGTCGATGCCTGCCATCAGGGTTCCAGCCATTCCCAGCGCTAAAAGTGCCATGCGAATCATCCTATTCTCCTTCTCTGCGCTTCTGCGCGGAGGTTCTCGTTATCGCTGTCGCGAACTACAATAGGAGATGTACGCTGAAACAGCAAATCGCACAAAAATGAAAAAAGGGCAGAATACCGATAGTATTCTGCCCTGCTCATCGATGAGGGTCTGCCGTGTTTAGTGGGCGGCGGGTGGGGGAGAGCCGACCGCAGCAGAGCCGGCGTTATGAGATCCTGCCGGAGGCGCCGGGGGCGGGCCGCCGGGGGTATCGGCAGGTGGGGCGGGGATCGGCTTGACCGCTGTGCCCTCTTTCAGGTCGTCGCTGGCGTTTGTTACGAGCAGTTCGTCTCCCCGCAGGCCCGTTACGATTTCGGCTTCCTGGCCATAGTCCGCGCCGATAGTTACGGGCTGGAAGTGAATTTTATTGTTCTTAGTGACGACTGCAACCCGTGTGCCTTCCGCGCCGATTACCAGCGCATTCCCCGGTATGCGCAGGTGGGGCTTGGTCTGAACGTTCCCGAACTCGACCTGGGCGTAAGTTCCCGGCAGCAGGGTTCCGGCAGAGTTGTTCACATGGATCTCTGTCAGAAGCGTGCGTGTCGCGGGGTCGAGCGATCCGGCGTTGCGCGCGATCACTCCGGTAAAGACCCGGCCGGGAAACTCGCGGATCGTCACTTTGGTGGTCTTGCCGGTCTGCATATTGGCGGCGAATGTCTGGGGCACATTGACCATGATCCGCAGGACGTCGGTGCGGGCCAGCCCGAACAGTCCGCCCTTCGCGTTGGCGCTGTCGTCGGCCTTGACCAGCGACCCCGCGTCGATGCTGCGGGAGGTGATGACGCCCGAGAAGGGGGCGACGATCTTTTCGAACGACTGCAGCGCCGTATAGCGGCGTATGGTGGCCTGACTGGAGCCTGTAACGGCCTGCGTCGCCGCCACGTTGGCTCTGCTGGCGTCCACGCCGGCGCGCGCGGCCTGCACATTCGACTGACTCGAGACGACCATCGAACTCGCGGCGCTGACGCTCTGTTTGGCGGCGGAGATATCTTCTTGTGCGGCCTGGATATCCGCGTCGCTGGAACTCACATTGGCCTGCGCGGCCTCGATATCGGCCTCTGCGGAGTGGACGGCAGCCTCGGCCGAGTTGACAGCGGCCTGCCTCGTTTCGAACGCGAACTCTTTCTCATCCGCTTCCTGGCGGGAGACCGCGCCGCTCTTGGCAAGTCCCTGCCAGCGCTTCCAGGTGCGTTCTGCGAGAGTAGACTGGCTCTGCGCCTGCACGAGATCGGCTTGGCGTCCGGCCAGCGCCTGTTTGGTCTGGGCCAGTTTCGCCTTCGCGGTCGCGGTCGCGGCCTGCGCTTGGAGCAGCTTGGCTTCGGTGCGTTTCAGGGCAGCACGCGCCTGGCCCACGTTGGCCTGCTGCCGGGATACTTCCGCCTGCATTTCGGAGACCGTCGCCTGCTGTTTCGCGACATCTGCGCGGGCCTGTCCTGTACCTGCGACCGATTTGGCTGCGTCTGCACGGGCAGCCGAGACCTGCTGATCTACTTCCGGCGACTCGATCTCGGCCAGCAGCTGACCTGCCTTCACATGCGAACCGATATCGACGAAGCGATGGCGCACGAAGCCGCTCGTGCGGGCATTGAGAGTCGTCTCCTCGATCGCCTGAACGCTTCCCGGCAGAATCAGGGAATCGGAGGGCGCGAAATGCGGAGTCACCACCGTCACCTCTTCGACCCCCGTGCGCTCCTGAGCCGCTTCCACGGCGAGAGTATCCTTCTGCCGCAGATGCGGCAGAAGCCCGACGACGAACAGAACCGCCAGGGCCAGCACGATCCCCGCAAAAATCAGGGTGACTTTACCGCCGGAGGGGGGCTTGATGTGGGCCGTATCAGGAGTGGGCGTAGTTTCCATAAGTCTAATTTCCTCTATGCGCTTTCAGCGAGCGGACGGGCCGCCGGGTCGGAGGCGGCCAAAACTATTTGGTTGGCGGGATGCAGCAGCAGAGCCGGCTGCATCCCGAAACGGACTAGGCCGGAGACGGCGTGGGATCGGCATCGGGATCGTCCCCGGCGGCTTCTGCTGCAGGCTGGCGTCGGCGCAGGACGCTGTAGACGACCGGAACGAAGAACAGAGTCGTTATCGTCGCGCAGGCCAGTCCACCGATAACGGCACGGCCGAGCGGGGCGTTCTGTTCGCCGCCTTCGCCCAGTCCCAGCGCCATCGGCAGCATGCCGATGATCATCGCGAGGGCCGTCATCAGGACAGGGCGAAGGCGCGTAAATCCAGCGGTCAGTGCAGCAGTAAAAGCGTCGTCACCCTCCTGGCGGCGTTCGTTGGCGAATGTGACCAGCAGGATACTGTTCGCGGTGGCAACGCCGATACACATGATCGCTCCCATGAGCGAAGGCACGCTGAAGGTGGTCTGCGTGATGAAGAGTATCCACATGATGCCGGATAGTGCGCCCGGCAGGGCCGTGATAATGATGAACGGATCGAGCCACGACTGGAAGTTGACTACCATGAGCAGATAGACGAGCAGGATGGCGAAGATTAGTCCCAGTCCCAGTCCCAGGAAGGATGAGTTCATGCTCTGCACCTGCCCGCGTACAATGGTCGTCGTGCCACGGGGCAGATGGGGGTTGATTCCGGCCAGGATCTTGTCTACGTCCCGCGAAACGCCGCCCAGATCGCGTCCCTGGACATTGGCGTAGATATCGAATACCGGCTGAACATTATAGTGGTTGATGACCTGCGCCGCTTTGCCGCGTTCCACCGTCGCGACGTTGTTGAGCAGCTGGGGTGTGCCGGGCGTGCTTCCAAGGATCGGAGTGTTCTGCAGTTCGTCGATAGAGTGGACCTTATACTGTGGTGTCTGCGCCGCTACTAGATAGCTGACGCCGTTTTTGGGGTCGAGCCAGTAGTTCGGCGACGTCTGGCCGCTGGAGGTCAGCGAGATGAGCATGTTGTTCGCGACATCGCGCTGTGTCAGCCCCAATACCTCTGCCCGTTCACGATCGACCTTGACGTGCAGCTCGGGTGCGTTGAGCACCTGATGGACATGAACATCGACTGCGCCCGGCACACTTTTCAGTTTGTCGGCGATCTGTGTGGCGATGGCGTAGTTGCCCTTGTCCCGGCCGACCACCTGGATATCGATGGGAGCGGGCAGTCCAAAGTTCAGGATCTGACTCACGATGTCGGCAGGCTGGAAAAAGAAGACTAGCTGTGGAAACTTCTCATGCAGCTGTTTGCGCAGTTTATGGACATACTCTGGCGTCGGTGCGTGCTCTTCCTTCAGCGAGACCAAGATCTCGCCATCTGCAGGGCCGATGGAGGCGTTATCGCTGAACGCGAGGTTGACACCACCGACCGGCAGGCCGATATTGTCCAGTGTCATGTTCAGCTCTTTCGCCGGGATGACGTGGCGTATCTCGTTTTCGACCGCATGGAACAGCCTTTCCGTCTCCTCGATGCGGGTGCCTGCAGGGGCGCGAACATGCAGGCGGAACTGTCCGGCATCGACGGAGGGGAAAAAGTCCTGTCCGATCATCGGCAGCAGCAGGAACGATCCTGCGAAGAACAGGCCGAAGAGTGCGGCAGTGATCATGCGATGACGCAGAGCCCACTCCAGCAGACCAGTATAGCTGTCGCGCAAACGCTCGAAGACAGCGTTGAACTTTTCATGGACTTTCCAGATCGGATCTTTTGTCACCACATGCCCATGCGACTGGTACAGGTGCATTTCAGACCGCAGCATCAGTTTGACCATGACAGGCACGAGCGTTCGAGACAGCAGATAGGAGGCGAGCATCGCGAACACAACCGCCATTGCCAGGGGCGTGAAGAGCGATTTCGCCGCGCCGCTCAGAAAGACGACAGGCACGAAGACGATACAGATACTGAGTGTCGAGACGAACGTCGGGGCTGCGATCTGCTGTGCGCCGTCGAGGATCGCGCGGGTCAGCGGTTTGCCCAGACCCATATTGCGGTGGACGTTTTCGATCTCGACCGTCGCATCGTCGACAAGGATACCGACCGCGAGGGCCAGACCTCCCAGCGTCATGACGTTCAGGGTCTGTCCGATCGCTCCCAGCACGATGATGGAGGTCAGGATCGAGAGCGGAATCGAGATAGCGACGATCAGAGTGCTGCGCCAGCTGCCCAGGAAGAGCAGGATCATCGCGGCGGTGAGGCAGGCGGCGAGGAGCGCTTCGCGGACGACACCGGTGACGGAGGCGCGGACGAACACCGACTGGTCGAACATCATCTGCAGATTCAGTGCAGGCGGCAGAGTCAGCTTGACTTTCGGCAGCGCCTCTTTGATACGGTCTACAACGGTCAGTGTCGAGGCATCGCCAGTCTTGAGGATTGTCAGCAGCGCTGCGCGTTTGCCGTTCTGGTTGACGATGTTATTCTGGACCGCAAACCCATCGTGGACATTCGCCACATCGCGAATATAGACCATCGCGCCGTTTACCTGTTTGATCGGCAGGCTGTTCAGGCCGTCCACGGCATCGGGGCTGCTGTTGAGGGTCACGTTGTATTCGCGCACCCCCATCTTCGCGGTTCCGGCCGGAACGATCAGGTTCTGGAGACTGATGGCGTTGTTGACATCGACCGGGGAGACGCCTTTGGCGATCATCGCCTGCGGGTCGAGATCGACCATGATCTGCCGCGCTTTACCGCCGTAGGGCAGAGGGATCGACGCACCCTGAATGGTGGCCAGCTGGGTGCGGACGAAGTTGAGGCTGAGGTCGTACAGCTGCTGTTCGGAGAGCGTCTTACTGTTGGCGCTCATCTGCAGAATCGGCACACTCGACGCACTGTAGCGGATGATCAGCGGCGGTGTGATGCCGGGAGGCATGATGCGCAGCAGGGTCTGCGTAATCGAGGTCAGCTGTGCGACGCCCGCCTCTATCTTGGCTCCCGGCTGGAAGTAGAACTTGATGACCGCGACACCGGGCATGGACTGCGACTCGATATGTTCGATATCTGCGACCGTTGTCGTGGCGGCGCGCTCGCTGATCGTGACGATCCGCTTTTCCATCTCGTTGGGGGAGATGCCGCCATAGCTCCAGATAACACTGACGACGGGAATGTCGATTACCGGAAAGACATCGGTCGGGGTGCGCTGAATCGTCACGGCGCCCATAATGAGGATGAGCAGGGCCATGACGATGAATGTGTACGGTCGGCGCAGCGCTAGCTGAACTATCCACATAATTTCTTACTCTTTCTTGCCAAACGGTCAGGAAAACATAATACCTATAAAGCAGTTTACGATGGAGAGACCGGAACTACTGCATTTACGAAGGAGAATGTTGATCAAATGTTGGGGCAGGCAGCCGAGCGGACGTGGATTCAGGAACTTAGGCGGGGAGAGGACGATAGATTCGGCCCATCGTACCGCCCCATCGCATCTATTTTCCTTTGATCGTCGGAGGAGCAGTATAGCCGGGCGGCTGATTGGCGTAGGAGTAGCGGCCTACAGCACGATCGATCTGTGCGCGGGCGGTGTTGTAGTCGTAGAGTGCGTTGACCACATTGCTCTGCGCCTGTGTCAGCGAAGTCTGTGCAGCGCTGAGTTCCAGGATCGGGGACACACCGACGTTCTGTGAGACGCCTGCGCTGTAGCGAACCTGCGCCAGCCGCGAGGCTTCCTGGGCCTGAGAGAGACCCACATTGGCGACAGCCACGCGGTCGCGTGCCTGCAGCAGTGTCAGGTAGGCCTGTTCGACTTCAACCTGCACCTGGTCGACTGCCTGACGTCGGCTCGTTTCAGCGGAAGCTACGTCGCCTTCTGCCTCATGGATCCGGGCACGGGACAGTCCGCCATCGAAGATCGGCACATTTAGATTCAGGCCGACCTGCGCCTGATTGACGCGGGCAAAGCCGGCAGCAGTCGGGGTATAGTCGTAACCCAGGACAGCCGAGAGAGACGGCTGGGAACTGCGCCGGGCGATCTGAATCCCTTTCCGCGCAGCCGCGATATTGGCGTCCGCCTGCAGGATCTCCGGCCGGGTTCGAAGCGCCTCCCGATTGACCGCTTCGAACTCGGGACCCAGCATAATCGGATCCTCTACCTCTCCGGTCAACGGCGTGTCGGTCAGCGGTTTTCCGGTCGGAGAGGTCGGTCTGGAAAGGTCTGGTCCGATGATCTGCGCCTTCTGCGGGGCCGGTGTATCGCGGAGGGGCGCCAGCGGCACATCGGCTGAACCTGGGCCGATTTTAGGCGGCACTGCATTTTCAGGAGGCACAGGAGGCGGTGCAGTTCCCGGCGGTGTCTCGACCGCACCTGTGTCGGTAATCTTTAACTGCGTTCGAATTCCGATGCCCATACTGCTTTTCAGGAGCGCCAGAGAGAGACTGACCTGGCTTTTGGCCTGGATCAGGATCTGCTGTGCATCCGCCACATCACGCTGTGCAGTGATCACATCGAAGCGGGGGGAGGTGCCGGCTGCGTAGTTCTTCTGGGCCATGTTCAGACGGGCCAGAGCGTTCGCCAGTCCATCCTGCGCCACGACGGCCTGCGCCTGCGCCCGCAGCACATTGTAAAACGCCGATTTCACGTCCAGTACGGTCTGATTGCGTACGCGGTTGATTTCGATTTTGGCCGCGATCTCCTGGAACTGTGACTGACTGACGGCCGCCCGTAAGGATCCGCCGATGTCGATCGGCAGTGCGGCGCTGGCTCCGAAGGTCGCATTGAACTGGTTCTGAATAGTGATCGAGGCAGGGCCGAATGAAGCGTTCGTCGGTGCATCGAACTCCGCGATCCTCGCAGCCAGTCCAAAGGTCGGGGTCAGAGCGGCACGGGCCTCTTCGGTTCGGCCCTGAGCACGATACAGACCGGAGACTGCGACCGCCAGAGATCGGTTGAGAGCCAGACCGATCGCCACCGCATCGTCGATCGCCAGACTGCGGCCTTGCAGATAGTGGGCAAGCGCCTCCTGGTCGGGTGAGACGAGAAGCGGCTGACTGTCGCCTCTTGACACCAGCAGGGCAGGGGCAGGCAGGGGAGCCTGGAGCCCTGAAGGCGGCGGCCCCTGCGGCAGCGGGATCACGCCGGTAGGAACAGGGGGCGGCTTGACGACATGATTCTGTTCCGGGGGTGGGCTGGCCTGCTGCGCTGCAGCAGGCACACTCCATGCTCCCCAGAGCAGAGACAGGCCGAGCGAAGTAACGAATCCAACAGATGGTTTCAAAACCTTTTCTCCAATAGGGGGGGAAGACCCCGCTGTAACCCTGGGTCCGGCATGACCGGCACAGCAGTCATGGCCGCCAGGGGGATAGCAAACTTGACTACTTGCCGGTAGTTACCGTCGCGATGACGGAGAGGCCAGCCCGCAGCAGCTCCAGCCCTTTCTGATCTTGATCGAACACGATCTTGACGGGAACACGCTGCACTACCTTGGTGAAGTTGCCGGTCGCGTTATCCGTCGGAAGCAGGGCGAAAGTCGAACCAGTGCCCGCCGAGATCGAGTTCACATGGCCGCGGAACTTCTGGCCGTTGAGCGCGTCTACTTCCACTTCGACTTCCTGTCCGACGCGCATCTTCGTCAGCTGAGTCTCTTTAAAGTTGCCGACGACCCACACGTCGTTGTCCGGCACCAGCGCCATGATCTGCTGTCCAGTCGCGAGCTGCTGTCCGATTTCGCCCGTCTTCTTACTGATCGTTCCATCGTAGGGTGCAAAGAGGCGCGTCCGATTTAAATTGATTTGGGCAGTCCGGACGGCCGCCTGGGCCTGTGCGATATGGGTCTGGCTGGTGCTGACCGAGGCCTGACTCACCGCGACCTGTTTCGGCGCGGTCTCGGCTTGGCTCAGCACACCACGCGCCTGTTCACGCCTCGCGATCTGCTGGCCGACCGCCTCCCTGCCTACCTGCATCTGCGCCCGATCCTGCGTAACTGTCGCTGCTGCTGCTGCTGCTGCGTCACGGGCGGCGGCGGTCATAGCCTGGGACTGCTGGACGGTGGCATCGGCGGCCTTGACTTGATCCTGCGCCGCAGCGACATCCGCTCTGCGCGCGGCGACGTCGGCGCTGCGCGCCTCGACAGTGGACTGCGCCTGTTCGATCTGCCGCTGCAGACTGTCCACTTGCGCCCGGGCGGATTTCGCTGCGGCGTTCGCCGTATCGAGGGTCTGCGCGCTGATGGCGTCCTGATCGTAGAGAACCGCGTAGCGCACGGCATCTTTGTTGGATTTCTCGTAGTTTGCCTGCGCTTGGGCCACATTGGCCTCCGCAGCATGAACGCCCGCCTGGGCCGTGCGTACGGCGGCCTCTGCGGTGGCGACCATCGCCTGTGCTCCGATGACTGCCGAGGCGGCTCGGTTCCTGGCTGCACTGGCGGCATCGACTGCCGCCTGTGCGCTCTTGATATTGGACTGCGTCCCATTCTGCTGCGCCTGTGCGGTCTGAATCGCTGCGGCGATACGTTTGAGGTCGGCCTGTGCGCCAGCGATGGCGCTCTCTGTCTGCCCGAGGCCGCCTTGTGCCTGCTGAATCTGTGCCGTGCCGGTCGCCTGGGTGAGGCCAACGTTCAGATCGGACGAGGCGACGGTGGCCTGCGCATTCGCGAGATTCGCTTTGGCCTGTTCCAGATCCGCCTGATAAGTAGCGTCGTCGAGACGTGCCAGGAGATCGCCCTTCTTAACATGCTGGTTCTCCAGCACCGGAATTTCGACGATACTGCCCGGCACCTGTGGAGTGATCTGAACGATGTCGGCCGTTAGATAGGCGTCATCGGTAGAAGCATGTCTGGAGCCGAACTCCCAGGCTCGAACTCCCCATATCACCCCAGCCAGGACTGCCACGACAGCGACCGTGATCAGGGCAGGCTTGACCCAGGGCGCCTGCTTTTTAGAGGCTGCGTCCGTGTCATTGGCAGCCTTGTCACCCTTGGCAGGCTTGTCGCTCGGCGCAGTCGGTCCATTGCCCGGCTGCGCCCCCTGCAGGGGGGGAACGGGCGTTCCGGCAGGCGCTTGAGGCGGGGCTGAGGCACTGCTGGGGGCAGACTGTTTCCCATCCCGATCGGGCTGCACAGCAGATTCAGTTGACGGCGACGATTCCATACTGGTATTTTCGACCTCTCTCTCATAATGTAGCTAATTCCGGCTCTGCTGCCCTACAGACTGTCTGTCACAAAGGGATGCAGGGTAAGTTTAAAAGAGCGAATTTTCTTTTATTACGACTGAACAGGACTGTTGCTCTGCACGATTAAGGAAAAATCCTTCTGTACCGTAATATTTGTCGGACCAGGTGCAGGATGGTTCCCATTTCATGCCGGGCTTGCGGGATCGGCGGAGGTTTGCTATAATCATGTTCTGGAAGTGACAGGAGGAGTACCTACAGTGAACTACCAATCGCCGCCTGCCAGCGGCCCATCCGAGGAGAATCGAACACGTCTTTCGGCCTCTCCTGGCAGGCCGGAGGCAGATCTGCATATACAGAAGATGATCGTCATTGCCCTGATCGGCGCGGTCGTGTTCGTGCTCTTGATCGCCGGGATTTCCGCAGGGAAACAGGGCATGCTTTCGGCCAATGCGAGCCGTCACTTCCGTGAAGGTTCGGATCACTGCGGCCGTAAGGAGTATAAAGAGGCGGAACAGGATCTGCGGGCCGCGATCCATATCAAACCGAACGATGCCGATTATCAGTCCCGCTTGGGCGACATTCTCTACGAAGAGGCGAAGTACGCCGCCGCTGCTGCGGCCTATCGCGCCGCCGTTCACCTCGATCCGACGAACGCGTACCCGCATAACTATCTGGGCGCGGCGCTTCAGGAAGACAATAAAACAGACGAGGCGATCCGGGAATATAGGGAGGCTGTGCGGCTGGATACCGAGGACGCCGTCTACGCCTCCAATCTCGGAAATGCCCTTTATGGTCAGGGAAAGTATACCGAGGCCGAGCAGTCCTACCGTGAGGCTATAAAACGGAAGCCGGACGATGCCGAATACCATGCCGATCTTGCCGAAGCGCTCCTCGATCAGAAAGGCCCGCAGAAGGCCGATCAGGCGATCGCTGCCTATCGGGAGTCTGTCCGGCTTGCGCCGGACAAGGGCCTTTATCATCAGGATCTGGCGTTTCTGTATGTCGACCGGAAGCGGTACGGCGATGCGGAGATCGAAGGCCGCGAGGCGGTGCGACTGCAGCCCGATGATGCGTCCTTCCATGCGAACCTGAGCCGAACTCTCTATCTGGAAAAACGCCTGCCGGACGCCCGCGCGGAGATGATCAA
>JAYTGR010000104.1:0-2581 GCA_043733205.1 Chthonomonadaceae bacterium | reverse complement strand
CGCCCAACCAGACCGCCCCACAGCAAGCACCGCCCCCATTCCAGCCAGTCCCACGATCAGCGCACATCGATAGAGCCGCATTGCGACCTCCTCTGTCTCTTTTCCACTGCTCCCATTTGGAACGAGCAGAAACGAAAGCAGGCTTCTTCAGCTTTTATATACTACCTGAGCGAATCGATGAGGCCCGCCTGATCCGCGGAAGCGTCGAACGCTTCCTGCAGGCGGAGATAACAGGCGAGTGGATCGCGTTCCGGCAGGCGGCCGCGCGCTTTCAGATGCGCCTCCCTGTTTTCAGCAGGCAGCAGCCGCTCTTCGTCCTGGGAACGACAGCGTCTGACGTCGATCGTCGGATAGAGTCTCTGGCGGGCCAGGATGTCGGACAGCGGCACGACCCAGCGCGCTTCCGGCAGAATATGCTCCAGAAGGCGCAGGTGCGGATGGAGATCGTGCTCCTCTTCGGCCTCGGCGTCCACGGTCTGGCGCCAGACGGTCCCGAGCAGTGTCAGGGAGCCGCCCAGCCCGCCGCCCAGTGGGGCTTCGCCGTGGAAACAGCCGGCCTTCTGGCCCCATTCCCGCATGCGGCGGCGCGCCAGGGAGGTATCGGCCTCCCGCTGTGCATCGGCCTCCTCGGCTTCCAGCATCGCCCCCCAGAGAGCGGTCAGCGAGTCGACCAGCAGCACGACGTCCCGGCCGAGTTCCGTCTGCCGCTGAGCGGCTTCCAGCATCAGGTCGCACAGCTGCAGCGTCTGCTGCGGCGCGCTTTCGCTGAATGCCGACGCCCCGACGACAACCTCGACCTGCGGAAAGCGCCTGCGCCACTCCGTCGCCTCTTCCGCCCTGGGGCGCAGCAGCAATACCAGCACCACACAGTCCGGCGCATGAGTGACCAGGCCATTCAGGACGGTCTGCAGGGTGCGGGTCAGGCCCGCGCCATGCGCACCGCAGATCACTCCGAAGACGCCTGCGCCGAGAGGGGCCGCAAAATCGAGGGTGCGGCCGGTGATATCGTTACGTCCGGCCGCAAGCACAAGCAGGCGGTCGGGAGGCGTCCGTTCCGAGCGGGCGCGCTGCGTGCGCGGAAAGGGACGATCCGCAGGGCCGGAGGACTCTGTTGCCGTGTTCTCTGCAGGCAGCGCCGACCGACCATTGATCCTGGCGATCGACACCAGCCGACGGGTCATGGCACATTCGAAAGGAACACGGCGCGGCGGAGTGCGGGCACGATCGTTGGGTTCGTCGAATTGGGTATCCCAGTCAGGCTGCCGCTCCGACTCGGTGTCCGGGTTCGAAACGAAGTTTTCTATTGGGATAGGCTGCGTTTCGCCCTCCGCAATGTCCCCCGGCGCGAGCCGGTAGGCCTCGGTGATTTCAGGAGACACCGCGATCTGAGTGCCTGCGCCGCCATTGCGCCCCGGCAGCAAAATCGCTGTCGTTCCATCGTCCTGTCGAAAGACGATGCCGTTCTGACCGATATTCAGGACCATCTCATCTTCTCCCCCCCTTGGCTTCCATCCGCTTTGCTGCGGTTCGGCGCTTCCCTCGACGGCCCGCGCAGAAACCGGAATCGGTACGGATCGACAAAATGTGCCGTTTCGCAGATGTCCTGCATTCGTACGATCTGGTAGATTAAAGTGTCGAACCCGACCTATTCCACAGGAGGTTATTATGCCACGTTCTGCCTCTCTTTATCGAACCAGAAAGCGTAAGGGCTTTACCGTCGTCGAGCTCCTTACCGTAGTGCTTATCGTGTCCATCCTGATGTCGGTCGCCTTCCCGCTCTACCTCAATGCGGTCGACGACTCGCGAAAAAAAGTCTGCCGCGCCAATTTGCAGACCATCGGCAATGCGGTGATGGCCGCGCGGGTCAAGAGCCGGGCCGGTGATTTCGGAACGCTCATAACGGGCGGCGTCATCACGACCAATCTCCCCGATCTTACGTCCGTCCCGGCCTGTCCGAACGGCGGCACCTATACGCTGGCAAACGGCAGCACCGGGTCGAACACCACCTTCCAGGTGAAATGCAATACGACCTACCCGGTGACACATGGAAAGTTCGAGCCGGGCCTGGACAGCCATTAGGCAGAAGCGAACGTTCCGCACAGGCTCCAAACTCTCAATAGGCTATCCCGCACCTGACTCCTGAAGTACTTTGAATTCAAAGTACATAAAAATGCCGAGCCTCTGGTAACCGGACAGTCGTTATCAGCGTATCACAGTAGGGAGATGATGGGACACCCCCGCTCGTCTATCTATGTTTGGCCTATACTCCATGAAGAGTATAGGCCAAAAGTTTAATGCCAGGGCAATAAATGCGCGGAACTCATCCGTGCGATTGTTCGTCGAATGCACAAGTCGTGAATTGCTGCAGAGTTTGAAGGAATACCGTTGGTGAGGTCGTTATGCCGGGTAATAAAAAATTCTCCCTTACGCCAGAATACGAACCCGGTGAAGTGCTGGCTCTGCTGACGCCGCTCCAGGAACTGCCCACGGGCATGTATCTGCTCCACGAGATTACAGATGACTGGGTGGTGTTGCGGCGGCTGATCGACGACGAAAAGACGGAACAGTTGATCCTTACCGA